>CAYZHW010000090.1:0-6692 GCA_964478105.1 uncultured Lachnospiraceae bacterium
GTCAAGCACCCAGGTAATATTTGCTCCGCATATACCGGAGGATGCGGCAGAAGCCGAAACCACACCGATGAGCATTACCGTCATAATCATAATCAAAATAATCGGAAGTTGTTTTTTCATTCTATCGTCCCTTTCAGATAAAAATACCCCGGCAAAAAGCAACCGATTCCGCCTCATGCCCGTAAAATTTGCATATTCGGTATATTATATCATTTTTCTCCCGAATTTACAATACTTTTTTCGCATTTCATTATCATAAAAACGACAAGGCAAAAGCCTTGTCGTTTTGTGTTGGATAGTGTGAATTTTTATCTGATGTTTTTGTACATGGGACCATATGCCTGGCAAGCGCGGTAGTCCTGACCTTCCTTGTCCATGCCGAATGCGTTCCAGGCAGCGGGTCTGAAAATCTTTTCCTCGGGTACGTTGTGCATACACACGGGGATGCGCAGGATGGAGCAAAGAGTGATAAGGTCGGCACCGATGTGACCGTAGCTGATTGCGCCGTGGTTTGCGCCCCAGTTGTTCATTACGTCATAAGCTGTAGCGAAGGGCGAGCCTTCCTTGCCGTCGCATCTGGGAGCGAACCAAGTGCAGGGCCAGGTGTAGTCTGTGCGCTTCCAGAGCTTATCTGTTACATCTGCGGGAAGATTTACTGTCCATCCCTCGACAAGCTGAACTACGGGTCCGATACCCTTGACGATGTTGAGTCGCATCATCGTGCAGGGCATCTCGGCTTCTGTTACATAGCGCGAGGAGAATCCGCCGCCTCTGAAATAACCGTTGTCTGCCGCGCACCACTCGGTCGCATCTGCCATCGCCTTTATGTCGTTTTCCTTTACGTCGTACCAGGGCTTAACGACGCTATTACCGTTTTCGTCTTTTGTGCGTCCGTTGAAATCGAGCGCGCCCGCACCCGAGTTGATAAGGTGAATGAATCCGCCTGCGTCCTTTGCGTGACCTTCAAGCGTATAGTTTGCCGCACGTGTAAGTGCATCCTGCGACCAGTAAGTTCTTACGTCTGCAAAGAGCTGAGCACGATTTGTGAGCAACTTCATAAGAAGCATACTTACGCCGTTGAGAGTGTCATTTTCGGTTGCGAGTATCATAGGTTCGCGTGCGCCCGACCAGTCAAACGAGCTGTTGAGCAGTGCCTCGGGAAAGTCTGCATTGGGGTAGTAGTCTGTCCACTGACGCTGGCCCTGGAAGCCCGCGGCGATGGCATTGTGTCCAACCATCTCCTCCTCGCATCCCTCGGGGAGATTTTCGTTACCGCGCATAAGATCCATAATAACAAGCGCGCATTTTACCGTGAATTCCCAGTCGGAGTCCTTCTGTTCGTCTGTCTTTCTTATAAAATCGGGATTTTTGTCAAGTCCCTCGCGGCAGTTTTCACGTGTCCACGTGAGAGCCTTTTCATAAAGAGATTTGTCGTAGATGCCTTTCTCAACGCGGCGCAACACCTCGACTTCGTCAACAGATTCGACTCTCATACCGAGGTAATCCTCAAAGAAGTCGGCGTTGATGAGCGAACCCGCGATACCCATACACATAGCGCCTATCTGGAGATAGGATTTGCCGTTCATCGAAGCTACCGCGATAGCCGCGCGTCCGAATCTAAGGAGCTTTTTCTCGACATCGGCGGGAATATCGGTCGCGTCCGCGTCCTGAACGTCGTGTCCGTAGATACCGAATGCAGGAAGCCCTTTTTGTGCGTGTGCCGCGAGTACCGATGCGAGATATACAGCTCCCGGGCGTTCGGTGCCGTTAAAGCCCCAAACGGCTTTAATAGTATCGGGATCCATATCCATTGTCTCTGCACCGTAGCACCAACAGGGGGTAACCGTGAGAGTCGCCGCAACGCCCTCTCTCTTGAACTTTGCCGCGCAAGCCGCGGTCTCACCAACACGCCCTATAGTCGTATCAGCGATAACTACGCGCACGGGTGTGCCGTCCGAATAGCGAAGATTCTTTTTAAAAAGCTCTGCCGCACGCTCTGCCATTCCCATTGTCTGTGCTTCAAGCGATTCGCGGACTTTAAGTGCGCCTCTTCTGGCGTCAATTACGGGTCTGATGCCTATTGCGGGGTATTCGTTGATATAATATTTGCTCATTTTTCTTTCTCCTTAAAGCTTATTTGTCATATATTCGTTAAGCTCTGCGAACTGAGCTATAAAGTTTCTCTGATAGGGGGTATACGCATTCTCGTCGGCGCTTCTTGCATAGGCAGCAATATCGATACCGCGGAAACGAGCAAGGAAATCTTTTGCACAGCAGGGGTAGGATACCGTTTCGACCATAGCTGTAAGCGCGAGGTAATCCTGAAGAAGAGATGCTTCTTTTGAATTATAATCACTGTTAAAGAGCTTTACGTAAAGCTCGGGGTGGATGTTACCCATAACCCCGCAATATCCCGACGCACCTGCTTTGAGCGTTTCAAGCAGGGTCTGCGAGTTTGCATTGAATATCTCAAGGTGCGAGCCGCGGCAAACGTCAAGTCGGTGCTTGATCACTTCTGCGTCACAGCAGGTATCCTTGATAAAGTAGAATCTGCCTGTTTCAATGCACCACTTCATAATAGCGTCGGTGAGCAATCTTTTGTAAGGCTTCGGGCACTCGTATATTCCGAGCGGTATATCGGCGGGCAATTTTGCAAGCAACTTTTTTGCATCTTCTATCCACGCCTCGTCGGTAGTGTTTGCGATGTCAAGACGGTTGCTTATAAGGATCAGCGCGTCGGGGCCCTGTGCGGCGACGGCGCAAAGCTCTTTTGCCTGATCTTCAATGGAGTCGGATGTGTGTCCCGAGGCAACTATCATCATAGGTGCGCGGCTCTTGTCAGACTCCGCGAGATTTTTTGCCTCGTCAACAACAAGGCGCGTGAGAAGTACCTTTTCGTCGGTGGAAAGAAAAAGTATCTCGCTTGACTGACAGGTGGCGAATATACCGTCGCACCCCTTTTCCCAATAGAATCTGACAAGCGCGCGCACCCCGTCCTCGTCGATCTTACCGTTCTTGTAGGGGGTTATCATCGTAGGATAAACGCCCTTGACAACAGAAAAATTCTTCATTGTGTTTCTCCTTTTTATCGTGTGAATTTTACTCTTCTTTTTGCTATCGTTATGTGAAGCTGCATAGCGGCGCGCGCCTCTTCGGGGGAGTGACCCGCTATGGCAGTGTAGACCGCGCGGTGCTCGGAAAGGGTATTGCTTTGTGAGTAGGTAGCCGCCATACTCCGCTGGCTGTATTGCATAAATCCCTCAAGCAGCGGTTGATACATCTGTATCAGATATCGGTTGTGGGATTCGTTTAGGATTATGCGGTGAAATTCAAGATCGTACTGTGATAACAGTTTCCAATCCTCGGTGTCGAGCGCCGCTTCAAATCCGTCAAGTTGTTCTCCCAGCTTTTTTAATCCTTCGTCGGTTATGAAGCTTGCACATAGTTCTGCCGCAAAGGGTTCTATACAACTGCGTACCGACAAAAGCTCATCGACCTTGTCGCGGTTTATCTCAAGCCAGGATCTTGGCGAGGTGAGTTCGCTCTCGCTCGTTGCCGCGGCAAATGCTCCACGGTTGGGTATGAGCTCTACGTACCCCGATGCAGACAGTGAGCGAAGAGCCTCACGCACGGATGAACGCCCGACTCCGAGCTCTTTTGCAAGCGTCGTCTCACCCGGGAGCTTATCTCCGCGCTTGAAGTTGCCCGAGAAAAGCATCTCTTTAATTCTTTGCGCCGCCTTTTCGGCAACGCCTGTAACAGATCTCATACATATTCTCCTTTTGTATTTTGTCGTACAATTATAACATATTTAGCTGCGAATGTCAACAAAACGAGTGAAAATCGTCGGACAATTCGTGAAATAAAAAGCTTCTTTTTTGCGTATAATATATAAAATGCCGAAAGGAGTTTGTTTATGGATCTTAAAGAGATAGATTTTACAAGGTGGGCAGCCATTGGGATATGCATTGTTTGCGCGGCGGTAATTGCGTATTTCAGTTTTTCGTATCTTTTTACTGTTTTTCTTCCGTTCTTTCTTGCGTGGTGTACTTCGGCTATGATAATGCCGCCGTCACGATGGATAGCAAAAAAACTCCGTATATCGGTAAGACCGATAAGCGTTATTATGATGATACTCGCGATAGCGGGAGTAGGGATACTGTTGTTT
The DNA here is from genome assembly GCA_964478105.1 of uncultured Lachnospiraceae bacterium. GTDB lineage: Bacteria > Bacillota > Clostridia > Oscillospirales > CAG-272 > CAYZHW01. The sequence goes on from CAYZHW010000090.1 coordinate 4,169, forward strand.
CTCATATTCAGCCGTATTCTTTACGAGGTGCAGAATTTTGCCGCTTGGGCGGGCGAAGAGAGCGGTGCGTTTGACGAATATATAAACAACGCAAGGAGCTTTTTCGAAGATTTTACGGCTCGCCTTCCGTTTTCGGAGCGTCTGTGGGGCGACGGCGGCGTGTTTTCTGCTTGGGACGGGATAAATGAGATGCTTTCCGATGTTGTCTCCGAGGCGGTCAAAAATGCAAGTGCATCAATTCCTGCGGGGATCGCGTCGCTCCTTCGCGCCCTGCCTAAAATATTGCTTTTTGTCGCGGTGTCTGTTATAGCTTCATTTTACTTTTGTCTGTGGCGCGACAGTGTCGGCGGCGTCCTTGGACGCATCCTACCCGAAAAATGGGCAAAAAAACTCCCCGATATCAAAAAAAGCATAGCGGGGACGGCGCTTGGGTATCTGAGGGCATATCTTTTGATATTTTTTATGACTTTTTCGGAACTTTATGTAGGTCTTGCGATACTCAAGGTGAAATATTCATTTATACTTGCGTTTCTTATTGCTCTTGTCGACGTTCTGCCCGTGTTCGGAACCGGTATCGTGCTCGTACCGTGGGCGCTTGTACTGCTTCTTGCAAAGAATTATTATCTCGGCTTCGGCCTTCTTATAATGTACGCGGTGATACTGCTTGTAAGACAAATAGCAGAGCCGAAGATCATAGGAAAAAGTATCGGTCTTGATCCGCTTGTCACGCTTATTGCGATGTATGCGGGATTCAAGCTGTTCGGTCTTTTCGGTATGATCCTCGGCCCTGCCGCGGCACTTATTATTAAAACATTGATAGGATTTAAAAGGTCTTGACCCAACTGATGGCAAGGTCTGCCCACACCTCTGTATGAGGATTGATACTCTTAGGGTTAACGGTGGCTGTCTCTGCGTTTGCCAGCGAGAGGCCGTGCGGTCCTTCGGGGAATATGTGAAGTTCAAAGGGAATACCGTTTGCTCTCATTGCTTCTGCCATAAGAAGCGAGTTTTCTACGGGAACGGTGCCGTCGGTGAAGGTATGCCAAATGAATGCGGGACAGGTATTCTCGGACACAAGTCTGTTGAGAGAGAAAGCCTCACGCTCTTCCATTGTCGGCTCGTCCTTACCCGTAAGATGCTTGAATGAGCCTACGTGAGCAAATTCTCCACCCGTGATGACGGGGTAGCAGAGGATCATCCCGTTCGGTCGGTTTATACCGCGAAGATGTGCGGGAATGTGAGGATCGTTCCAACAACTTCCGATCCAGCCTGCAAGATGCCCGCCTGCAGAAAAGCCGCAGGAGAATACCTTGTCCGGATCACAGTTGAAGCGGGCCGCATTTTCGCGTATGTATTTGACAGCATAAGAAGCCTCAATAAGCGGAGCATAGTCTTTTGCATTTTCGAATACGGAATATTTCAAGACGAAGCAGTTAAATCCTGCCGCAAGAAATTTGAGTGCGATAGGCTCTCCCTCTCTTCCCGAGAGGTTTTTGTATCCGCCGCCGGGGCAGATAAGAATCGCCGCACGTGGAGCGTGGACCGTTGACTCTGAATCAACGTGAACATATGATGTGAGGGTGGCATCGGATCCATCAAGTAGTTTTATTGTTTCGTGTATCATAGCAAACTCCTTTATAAGAAGAATAGTGTTCCTGCGTCAAAAAGCGGTTCGTTCGAGAGGGAAAGCGCCTCTTTTTTGTGCTTTTTACAAAAGGATCTTATTTCATCTGCGTCGGGGTGAAGATCTATATTGCCGCAAAATGCTACGAACTCATCGGTCGTGCCGGAGGCTCCGCCTATAAATCCGCTGTCATATCCCGGAAGTAAAATATGCCCCGGGGAGATTTTCAGTACGTCTATATCTGCGCCTATTGCCGCAGCCTCGATCGACGTGTCGGCGGTAATGATAGCGTTATCCGACACCACGCAGGTCGAGCATTTTGCATACCCCTGTTTCGTGTCAACAGCCGTCAGGGGCAATTCCTTTATATGTGAAGAGATATGTTTTAGATTTCCGATAAGATGCTCTCCTACGTGCGCTGCATTGAAGAGTATATCTTTCGGATATACATTTTCCACGCTCTCATCGGTCAGTACAAGATCCATACCAAGACGGTCTATTTCGTTTTTGGCAAGCCGATAATAATCTCTGTGACAAATGACAGAATTTCGATAGATGAAGAGAAGCATATCGGGATGGGATGCCACGGGGGCGGGAAGCGCACTCCAGGGCGGAAGTGCGATCACCTTATATCCGAGCGAAGAAAGCGAGGCTTTACACGCGGGACTGAGTCGGCAGTCTGTGATGACAGTCTTCATAAAAAGCTCCTTAAACGAAGCATGGCAGACAATTTATTGTCTGCCATAATTAATATCGTATAGAAATTACGCGCGGGATACTTTTCCCGAACGAAGACAACGTGAACAAACGCCCACGGTTTTAGGTGTTCCGTTGACCATAACTTTTACCTTACGAATATTGGGCTTCCAAGTTCTGTTTGTCTTACGGTTAGAGTGAGAT
>CAYZHW010000091.1:0-6665 GCA_964478105.1 uncultured Lachnospiraceae bacterium
GTTCCACGACCTCAACGGTAAGTTGATGGCGCTCAAACCCGATGTTACGCTGTCTATAGTAAAAAATATTAAAGAAGATGATGCGGGAGCGCAAAAGCTTTATTATAACGAAAATGTATACAGAAATTCTCCCGGGACACACGAGTTCAAGGAGATTATGCAGGTCGGACTTGAATATATCGGGGACATCGACACATATTCAATGTGCGAAGTCATTTCACTTGCCTCCGAGAGCTTGAAAAAAATAAGCGGCAAATACATACTCGACATATCTCATATGGGCTTTGTTGCAGGTCTGCTCTCCGAAATAGATTTTCCGTACGGCACAAAGGACGAGATGCTTACCTACATCGGTCAAAAGAATCCTCACGAAATAAGAAGACTTTGCGATCTTATCAAGGTGCCCGATGAACTCTGCGACAAGATAATAAAAATGTCCTCGCTTTACGGTCCTTTTGAAGAGACACTTGCAAAGGCCAAAATGCTTGCTGTAAACGAAGAAATGAATTCTTCCATCGCCGAGCTCGAGCGGATATACGCAGGTCTTTGCGGCATTGAGGAAGTTGAAAAATTCCGTCTTGATTTCTCTATTGTAAACGATATGAGTTATTATAACGGAATCATCTTCCAGGGATTTATCGAGGGGATCCCCAGCAGTGTCCTCTCCGGCGGACGTTATGACAATCTCCTTCGCAAGCTCGGTAAAAACAAGGATGCCGTAGGCTTTGCGGTTTATCTTGACTTGCTCGAACGTTACGATACCCCCGCAAAAGAATACGATGTGGATGTGCTTTACGTTTACAGTGATAAAACAAGCATTGCTGATGTTGCTAAGGCCGTAAAAAGCATAACAGACAGCGGCAAGAGCGTTTCGGCACAGAAGAGCGCTTGTACGAATCTCAAGTACAAAGAGATCGTATACGCATAAGAAAGGGTTTGATACTGATGGATATGATAAATATAGCTCTTCCGAAGGGAAGACTCGGTGATAAGGTATACGACGTATTTGAAAAGATAGGCTACGGCTGTCCATCAATTCGCGAAAACAGCCGCAAACTTATATTCGAGGACGAAACAAACGGCGTAAGATATTTCTGGGTAAAACCCTCCGACGTTGCGATATACGTTGAGCACGGTGCAGCAGATGTAGGTGTTGTCGGCAAAGACATTCTTCTTGAATATCAGCCCGATGTATATGAGCTTCTTGACCTCGGATTTGGAAAGTGCCGAATGGCGGTAGCAGCAAAAAAAGGATACCACGATGTAACAGACCGTGTTACAAAGGTAGCAACAAAATTCCCGAACATTGCAAAGAAGTATTACAATTCTCACAGCCGGGAAATAGAGATAATCAAACTTAACGGCTCTATCGAGCTTGCTCCGATACTGGGGATGTCAGATGTTATCGTTGATATCGTCGAAACGGGTACTACGCTCAAGGAGAACGATCTTGAGGTCTTCTCTGATATCGTGAATATCAGCGCGAGACTCGTTGCAAACAAAGCAAGCTATAAATTCAAGAATGAGCAAATAGAAAAAATGTGCACAAAGCTGCAAGAAGTGATAAGCTAAAAGGAGTTTCGATAATGATAAAGATATATAAAAGCTCGGAGCTTTCAACCGAGGATATCATAAACCGAAATGAGGCACAGAAGGATATCGCAAGCGTTGTCAGCGAGATAATATCCGATGTTCGATCAAACGGAGATGCGGCGCTTTACCGCTACACCGAGAAGTTCGACCGCGCAAAACTCGTATCGCTTGAAGTAAGCGAAGCTGAGATCGACCGTGCTTTTTCAAGTGTTGATGAAAAGTATGTTGAAATAATCAAAGAAGCGGCAGAAAATATCCGTTATTACCACGAACATCAAAAGCGTAAAGGTTTTGAAATAAAAGAAAAAGAGGGAATAGTACTCGGTCAAAAAATTACCCCTCTTGCAAGAGTCGGACTTTACGTCCCCGGCGGTACTGCAAGCTATCCGTCCTCCGTCCTTATGAACTGTATTCCTGCAAAGATCGCAGGCGTAAAAGAGATCGTTATGACTACTCCTCCGTCTTCAGACGGTACTGTCAATGCATCGATCCTTGTCGCAGCAAAAATTGCAGGTGTTGAAAAAATATATAAGGTAGGCGGAGCCCAGGCTGTGGCTGCGCTTGCATACGGAACCGAAACTATAGATCCGGTTGACAAGATCGTAGGCCCAGGCAATGCATTCGTCGCAGAAGCAAAGCGTCAGGTGTTCGGCATTGTCAACATTGATATGATCGCAGGGCCGAGTGAGATACTTGTTATCGCTGACGGTACTTGCAATCCCAAATACGTTGCCGCTGATATGCTCTCGCAGGCGGAACACGACAAAATGGCATCCGCTGTTCTTGTTACCACGTGCGAAGAACTTGCAAAAAATGTAAGCGATGAACTTGAAAGACAGATACCTTTGTTGCCCAGAGCAGAAATAGCACGCACGTCGATCGATACCAAAGGAAAGATAATTGTCGCCGCATCGCTTGAAGAAGCAATAGATATCTCCAATAAGATCGCCCCCGAGCATCTTGAGGTATGCGTCGACGATCCCGAAAGATATCTTGACGCTATAACCAATGCAGGCTCCATATTTCTCGGAAAGAACTGCCCCGAACCCCTCGGTGACTACTTTGCAGGCACAAATCACGTTCTCCCCACGAGCGGTACGGCAAGATTTTCAAGTCCGCTCTCTGTAGATGACTTTATAAAGAAATCCTCTTATATGTACTACACAAGAGAAGCGCTCGAACGTGTCAGTGACAAGATCGCTTACTTCGCCCACAAAGAAGGACTTGATGCACACGCAAAGTCGGCAACTATAAGATTCGAGGATTGAGGAACACTTATGAGCAGATTTTTAAGCAGCCGCTTCGATAAGCTCGAGGCGTATACACCGGGCGAACAGCCCCGCGATTTCAGTAAATTTGTAAAGTTAAATACAAACGAATCCCCATATTCCCCCTCTCCCAAGGTTCTTGAGAGAGTAAACGGAGAAGAGGTGTCAAAACTTAACCTTTATTCCGATCCTCAGTGCAAGCACCTTAAAGAAAAGCTTGCTAAAACGTACGGAGTAAAGAGCGAGAATATCTATGTAGGCAACGGCTCGGACGAAATACTCTCGTTCTTCTTTATGGCCTTTTGTGACAGTGAAAGAGCAGTCGTTTTTCCCAATATAAGCTACGGATTTTACAAGGTGTACGGTGATCTTTACTGTGTTCCTTATGAAGAAAAACCCCTTAGCGAAGACTTTACAATAAATTGCGAAGAATATTTCGGGATAAATAAACATATCGTGATCGCTAACCCCAATGCACCGACAGGCATCTCGATATCTCTTGAGAGTATCGAAAAAATGCTTGTTACCAACCCGAACAACATCGTACTTATCGACGAGGCATACGTTGATTTCGGCGGCAAGAGTGCACTTTCTCTTCTCTCAAAATATGATAATCTTCTTGTTGTACGTACATACTCGAAGTCCCGCTCGCTTGCAGGCGCAAGACTCGGTTTTGCTATCTCGACCAAAGAGATAATCGCAGACCTTGAAAAGATGAAGTACTCGACAAATCCGTATAACATAAACAGACTTACTCTCGTTGCGGGCGAGGCTGCACTTGATGACCAAGATTATTACAAAGAAAAGTGCAAAGAAATTGCAAAAACAAGAGAGTATACATCTGAAAAGCTCAGAGAAATGGGATTCACACATACCGCGTCGGACGCAAATTTCATATTTGCCAAAACCGATGCTATGTCCGGCGAAGAGCTTTATCAAAAGCTCAAAGAAAAAGGCGTACTTGTGCGTCATTTTTCCAGCCCCATCATATCCGATTATCTGAGAATTACAGTCGGAACAAAAGAGCAGATGGACATACTGCTTGACAGGATAAAAGATATTCTAAAGTAAGAAAGGAAACGGCTATGCGTAATTATGAGATCAACCGCAAAACAGCGGAAACAAATATCGCACTTTCTATTTGCCTTGACGGAACCGGTAAAAGCAATATAGACACAGGATGCGGATTTCTTGATCATATGCTTACACTTTTTTCCCGTCACGGTCGCTTTGATCTTTCGGTCAAATGTGTCGGTGATACTAACGTCGATTACCATCACAGTGTTGAGGACATCGGTATCTGTCTCGGACAGGCATTTTCCGCCGCTATGGGTGATATGAAGGGCATATGTCGCTACGGAGATATTATACTTCCGATGGACGAAGCGCTTATCCTTGTTGCCACTGATATATCGGGAAGAGCTCATCTCGAATACGGACTCGATATACCAACACAGAAGGTCGGCGATTTTGACTCTGAGCTCGTCTACGAGTTTTTTATCGCTTTTGTAAGGAACGCAAAGATCACGCTTCACGTAAAACAGCTTGCGGGTAAAAACTCGCACCATATAATTGAGGGCGCATTTAAAGCTCTCGGAAGAACACTGGCAAAGGCTGTGAAGATAGATCCCGAATACAAAAACGAGATACCGTCAACAAAGGGAGTTTTGTAAATGATAGCAATAGTTGACTACGGAGTAGGAAATATATTTTCTCTGTACAGCTCTTTCAAGTATATCGGCGCAAATGCGGTATTAACTAAAGATCCCGAAGAGATAAAAAGAAGCGATAAAATAATCCTTCCGGGTGTCGGAGCGTTTGGCGATGCCGCCGTAAAGCTTCGTGAAACAGGGCTTGCCGATGTTGTGTGCCGCGAAGCAAAAGACGGAAAACCTATGCTCGGTATATGCCTTGGTATGCAAATGCTTCTTGAGAAAAGCTACGAATACGGAGAGTACGAGGGGCTCGGACTTATAAAAGGGAATATTAAACCTATTAAAGACGTTATTCCCGACGATTATAAGGTGCCTCATATAGGCTGGAATGCAATAAAATTCCCCAAAGATAAACCCAAAAACGAAATTTTTAAATACGTAAACGAGGGCGAACACATATATTTTGTCCATTCCTATTATGCAACCGACTGTAACGATGTTATAGCTACATCCGAGTACGGCGCAGATCTTACTGCAGCAGTAGCGCGTGCAAATGTTTACGGAACACAGTTCCACCCCGAGAAGAGCGGAGAGGTTGGACTTAACATACTCAGAGCTTTTTGTGAAATTTAAACGGAGGACATAAAGTGAAGATTTTTCCTGCAATAGATTTAAGAGGGGGCAAAGTCGTTCGTCTCTTAAAAGGAGATTACGACCAAATGACGGTATACAGTGACGATCCGCTTGCGATATGCAAAGGTTTCAAGGCCGCGGGGGCAGAATATCTGCACGTTGTTGACCTTGACGGCGCAAAGGACGGCACGACCGAAAACTTTGAAGTCATAAAACAACTTGTTAAAGAAGGCGGCCTAAAAGTTGAAGTCGGCGGAGGTATCAGAAACGAAGAGGTAATAAAACGCTACATAGAGATCGGCGTTCTTCGCGTTATTCTCGGCACGATCGCAGTTACAGATCCTGGATTTGTAAAAAAGATGACCGCAAAATACAAAGACAAAATTGCTGTAGGTGTTGATATAAAAGACGGTATGGTCGCAACGCACGGCTGGACTAAGGTGTCGGAACTTGAATGCTTTGATTTCTGTCGTACATTAAGCAGTTTCGGCGTTCAAACGGTAATATGCACCGACATTTCAAAGGACGGACTCCTTGCAGGCACAAACCTTGAGCTCTATAAAAGGCTCGGAGCCGAGTTTTCACTCGACATCGTCGCTTCGGGAGGAGTTACTACGCTTGATGACGTAAAGGCACTTTCCGATATGGGCATATACGGCGCAATACTTGGCAAAGCTCTTTACGCAGGTAAAATCGATCTAAAAGAAGCAATAAAGATTTCAGGTGAAAATGTATGATAACAAAACGTATAATCCCTTGCCTTGACGTAAAAGACGGAAGAGTCGTAAAGGGCGTGAACTTTCTCGGTGTTGCCGATGTATCTTCACCCATAAAGCTCGCTGACTATTACAGCAGATGCGGCGCAGACGAACTTGTTTTTTATGATATAACGGCATCGGTAGAGGGAAGAGCTCTCTTTACCGATATACTGAAGGAAGTTGCTAAAACGATATTTATCCCGCTTACTGTAGGCGGCGGAATTAATATACTCGACGATTTTGACCGTGTTTTGAAATGCGGTGCGGACAAGGTAAGCGTCAACTCGGGCGCGATAAAAAATCCTTCGCTTGTGAAAGAAGCTGCAGAACGTTACGGAAATCAGTGCGTCGTTTTGTCTGTCGATGTAAAGCGGGTCGACGGAAAATTTACCGTTTTTGCAAAAGGCGGAAGAGAGAACACTGGTATGGATGCGCTCGAATGGATCAAACGTTGCGTAGAAATGGGCGCCGGAGAGATAGTCGTTAACAGCATCGATACCGACGGAGTAAAACACGGATTTGATCTCGAGATGCTCGATGCAGTATGCAACATTGTAGACATTCCCGTCATTGCATCGGGCGGTGCTGGCGGTCCCGAGGACTTCGTAACTCTCTTTAAAACGCTCCCCAAGGTAGATGCGGGACTTGCTGCGTCGATATTCCACTTTGGTGAAGTGAAGATATCCGATCTTAAAAAATTGCTTTCAAATGAAAATATAAATATGAGACACGTGAAAGAGGTATGATTATGGTAAAGG
>CAYZHW010000092.1:0-6590 GCA_964478105.1 uncultured Lachnospiraceae bacterium
CCACAATGATAAGGTCTTCAATGCCCTTCTTGCATCCTTCGGCTGTGCGGGTACGGGAGGATTTGGATTTATCCCCGGAAGTATGGAATACTTCACCCCATTTGCACAGTATGTAATGTCGATATTCCTCATTCTCTTCGGATGCAATTTTACACTGTATTATCTTATACTTATCGGCAAGGTAAAGCAGGTCTTTAAGAGCGAAGAGTTCAAAAGCTACTTTATTATTGTCGGTGCCGCGGTCGCCTTCGTATTTATCAGTTTGATCTGGCGATTTGAAGCATTTCCGCAGATTTATACCGTCGAGGAGGCATTTCGACACTCTCTGTTTCAAGTTGCATCCCTAATGACCACCGCCGGTTATTCCAGCACAGACTTTCACGTGTGGCCGATGCTTGCAGTCACAACCCTTGTCGTAGTAATGTTCACAGGTGCTATGGCAGGCTCGACTGCGGGCGGTATCAAAATATCGAGAATAGTTATCGCCGTCAAGGGTGCGTATATCAGCGTAAGAAAGCTCATCAATCCGAGATACGTTCCCAAGGCAAAATTCGAATATAAGGCACTTGAGGAGAACACGATAAACGGTGTCTTCGCCTTTATTACACTCTACTTTTTCATCCTTGTTGCAGCACTGTTTCTGCTCTCGTTTGACCCAATCAACGGAGAACTTGTTACAATCGTATCCGACGCGGGAGAGTACACCGTCAAGCACGGATTTTTCAGCAACTTCTCTGCTGCCCTAACGTGTATATCGAATGTCGGTCCCGCATTTGAAGCGGTAGGCCCCTATGCAAGCTTCGCAGGATACAGTATCTTCTCGAAGATCGTTCTCACGCTCACGATGCTTCTCGGAAGACTCGAGATACTACCCGTACTCATACTCTTCAGTCCCAAAACATGGAAAAAAATATAAGGAGAATTACTATGAAAACACTTCTTTTGGGAGATCTCTCCCCTACGGCGGTAACAAATCCCATATTCAAAGAAAAGAGGATTGATTTACTCTTTGGCGATTCGCTCCCTCTTTTTGAGGGTAACGACATCACATTTGTAAATCTCGAATGCGCGCTCACCGAAAGCGAAGCCGCAATAGACAAATTCGGCCCCGCACTAAAGGCCTGTGCAGAGACCGCCGAGGTTATGAAGGAGATCGGTGTAAACCTTATGGGGCTTAGCAACAATCACATCTTTGACTACGGCACAGAAGGTGTTCTTGACACGATGGCAACGCTCGACAAGGTCGGTATCGCTTATACGGGATTCGGTACAAATTACGATGATTCGAGAAAAAACCACATTGTTGAAAAAGACGGAGAGAAGATTTGCTTCATCGCGGTCTGCGAGCACGAATATTCGTATGCGCTTGAGAACAGAATGGGTTCACGCCCCTTTGACATCATCGACACTCTCGATGATATCAGAGAGGCAAAAAAAAGCTCCGACAGAGTCATCGTACTATATCACGGTGCAAAAGAAATGTGCCAATATCCTTCCCCCAGACTTGTAAAGGTATGCCGCGCGATGGCGCGTGCGGGTGCCGATGTTATAATCGGCCAGCACAGCCACTGTATCGGATGCTACGAAAACTACGAGGGCAGCCACATACTTTACGGAGAGGGTAACTTCCACTTCTCAAGGGTAAGCAGCAATCCTCTCTGGAAGGATATGCTTGCAGTCCGCTACGACACCAAAACTCACGAGATAGAGTTCACTCCCATTTGTAACTCTGCGACAGGCATAGAGCTTACAAAGGGCGAAGAAAAAGAGCGGATCCTCGGCGAGTTTAATGCACGTACAGAAGAAATGAAGGATGGTCGCTGGCGCGGCGGATGGCACGCATTCTGCGAGTCAATGCGCGACACATATACCACTGCTATCGCCGAAGCATATACCACCAACGCCACCGAGCGACAAAATCACCGCTTCGCACATTTTCTGGACTGCGAAGCACACCACGACGTGTTGGTTGAGCTCTTCAAGACGGCAAATCACAAGAATTGTATAGACTGAAAAAGAGTTGATACGAAAGTTATCCGTATCAACTCTTTTCACTTTTCATTTTTATAATATGACCGTTTGAGTCTCGGATATGATAAATATTACAAAACAAACAACGTAGAACAAAACAGTCAAAACGGCGGGAATGATGGTTCCGAACAGAGCGCCCCAACCGCATTTCTTTGCTTTTTTGGGTGCGCTGTCGAGTGAAAATATCCAAACGAACAATCCGACATAAGGGAAGAAGAATCCGAGCCACCACCAACCGGCGCTCACCTTTCCCTCGTCTTTTTTCATCAGCTTGTCCAAAGAGACGCCGCAGCCAAGGCAAACGTCCGCATTGTTTAATATTTCTCTTCCGCAATTGGGACAAAACATAACAATCTCCATTCCGCCGCCTAAGCGGCGGCACAAAAGCTTTGAGATCCGACTTGTTTCGAGAGAAACAGGATCTTCATACTAATCTCTAAATAAAAAGTCTTGCTAAGGCAAGACTTTTTTATTAAATCATTTGAATCAGAACAACTTATCGGGATTGAACTCGTACTTGTCAACGATGATTCTGACGAGGTCGATAAGTGCCAAAATACCGCCGAGACCGAAGCACAATGTAAGAACGATCTTCAAAACACCTTTTTTTGTCTCGCCCATCATAAAGTTGTGAATTCCGATACCGCCAAGGAAGAGACAAACCAAGATCATAGTAATCTTGTCCTTACCGTTGAGGTATTCACCCGAAACCGCGTTCTTTATAGCAACGCCGCAGTTAAGGCATACGTCAGCATTGGGAGCTACTTCTTTTCCGCAGTTCTGGCAGAAAGAATTACCTGTTCCAACCTTAACGCCGCATTTTAAGCATATAGCCTGATTGTCGTTCATGAATTCGCCGCAATTTCTGCAATACATAATAAACCCTCCTAAGAAGTCTTAAACTTTAGAATATTATATCATATATAAAAAAGTATGTCAACAAAAAATGCTCTTTTTCTACATATTTATTCCCTGTGATATAATATTCGACACCCAATTTACCAAAAATCCAAGGGCTATCGATCCGAGCAAAATAACGTTATATATTTTCTTTTTAAACAAACCTCTGTCAAAAAGGAAATACAAATACAGAACGGGCATACTCCAGAACATCGGATGATAGGCAAACGCGCCAGAAAGATCAAATTTTACTGCGGCAATTACCGCTCTGGTCATTCCGCACCCCGGGCAAATGATACCGAAAAAGCTCTTAAAAATACACGAACAATCAAAAAAGCATAAAAGACCGACTGCCAACAGATAAGCGGCAGTCAAAAACAGCTTTTGTCCTATATAAGAGATCTTCACCCTTCGTTCCCCATTCATTTTAATAGTCGCATCCCTCTTCCAAAAGACACGCCCAATATTTCTTTATCATATGATGAGGATGATAGCTCTTTTTGGCTTTTCTCAACCCCTCAAGTCCCATATCCTCCTCACGGTCGAGATATCTTATCTCGGGATATTTATTCCTTATATATCGGGCGAACTCATAATTTACCGCAGTATACGCCCCCTGAACGTCGACTCTCGCTTTCTCAAACTGCACATCAAGCGTGTCATCGGAAAGCTTACTTCCAAGCGTTACCGCCATCACTTCACCTTGCCACATTATCACGAGACTCTCCATACCGAGCGCACCTCTGTCCCGTATTGCTTTCAGCAGAGCCGCTCTCTCCATATGAAAATCCGCATCCGGATCATTTGTTTTTTTATCGTAATACCATTTTTCTATCATATCAAGGACCGCGCTCTCGTTGTTCCCGTTTATATCCGTACATATATAATCAGGGCAGGCGGATCTGAATCGCGCGATATGATTGCGTTTGCCGTCGTATTTTTTACCCGAGAGTTCTGCGAGATCATCTATAGCATAAACATAGTCAAAGCTTCCTTCATCCGAATGGAAGCGAAATTTGCCGGGATAGAGAGTCTCAAGGAGCTCCTTAGCTCCCTCGCACAGTCCGGTAATACGACAGGGTATGCCTCTTGCCTGTGCATCATCAATAATGGAATCCAAAACCGCTTTTTTATCACCATCGCCTATCGGGAAAGGATACACCGTCTTGCGGTCAAATTGCGAAAACATAACGAGCTGATCGTCTACTACGGCAAAATCCTGTCTTCCCCAAAGATATAGATTAGCAAAAGAAAATTCGCACCCGCGTCGGCAGAGATCCTTTTTTAATCTTTCTTCATAAAGCGCCTTATCTTCAAGCGAAAAACGCTTGAAATCTATCATTGTTTTTATCATATTTTAAATCCTCCAAAGCATAGCATACCATTTCACTCCCGCTTTGTCAAGTAAAAAGAAGCACCCGTCGGGTGCTTCTTTTATTATTCTTCATCAAGTCCTATTTCCTGCTCTGCCTGAGTCTTGGGATCGTAGGAAAGGATAGGAGCAACATCCTTGTGCTTTACTCTGCGGTCTATATAGTTCTTTGTGATCTTTACTACAAGCGGGATCATAAAGAGAACACCGATCAAGTTGGGGATCATCATAAGTCCGTTGAATGTGTCCGAGATATCCCATGCAAGCGAGGATGTAAGCACTGCACCGAATATAACTGTGATAACGTGAATTATGCGGAACACGATAGTAGTCTTTGCCCCGAAGAGGTACTCCCATGCCTTGGAGCCGTAGTGTGACCAGCCAAGCACTGTTGTAAACGCGAAAAGGAACATTGCGATAGCAACAAACTTAGAGCCGATATTGAACCAGGGGAATATTTGGTTGAATGCGCCGCCGACAAGAGTTGCGTCGGTATAGCCTGCCATGATCTCGCCTGTCTGCGCATTGAAGACACCGCCATTGAGTCCGCCCGATGTAAGAACGACAAGCGCTGTCATTGTACACACGACCATAGTGTCTGCAAACACCTCGAAGATACCCCACATACCCTGCTTAACAGGCTCTCTAACGCTCGAATTGGAGTGTACCATAACAGAGGAGCCGAGACCTGCCTCGTTTGAGAAAACACCGCGCTTAAAGCCGTTTGTCATAGCAATTATAACGCCGCCGATACCGCCGCCGACAAATGCTTCGGGAGCAAATGCGTTAACAAAGATTGCCTTGAACGCGGGAATGATAGCCTGATAGTTGATAACGATGATAACAAGGCTTCCTGCAACGAAAAGCAAGACCATAAAAGGAACGAGTTTCTCTGCAACGTTTGCGATTCTCTTAACACCGCCGAGAGTAATGACGGCTGTAAGTATCATAATAACGACACCGATGATAACATTATAAAGCGAAACGCCTTCAAATACAGTTATGCTTGAAAGAGCCTTTACGTCAAAAGCCGCCGCAACGTTTGCAACGATCTTGTTTACCTGGCCCATGCTTCCGATACCGAAGGATGCAAGCATAGCAAAGATACAGAAAAGGATTGCAAGGATCTTACCCGGCTTTTTGAGAGTCGCTTCACCGTGAGCATCCTTATACGAGTAGTTGCCGACACCGTCCTGCAAATAGTACATTGCACCGCCCGACCATTCGCCTTCGCTGTTCTTACGTCTGAAATAAATACCGAGAACATTTTCTGCGTAGTTTGTCATCATTCCGAAGAATGCTGCGACCCACATCCAGAATACCGCACCGGCACCGCCTACAGCGATAGCAGCTGCAACACCGGCGATGTTACCTGTACCGACCGTTGCGGCAAGAGCTGTACAAAGCGCCTGGAAAGGAGAGATAACGCCCTTCTCCTTGCGATGCTTCATTACATTTTTTGTGAACAAGCTACCGATGGTGTTCTTCCACCAAAGACCAAGGTGGGACACCTGAAATACCTTTGTGGAAAGGGTTACGATAACGCCTGTGCCGATAAGAAGAGCCAGACCGAAAATGCCCCATACCACTCCATTGATGCTGCCGTTAATTTCGGCAACCTTTGCGAAAAAAGCCTCCATATTTTCCTCCATAGACTTATTTAAAAATAAAAACGGACTGCGCAAATACGCAGTCCGCAAAACAATACAATAACATCAAGATAAAGTTTTTAACTTTGTCCTTTTGCCTGAGAGTTTTGACGTAATGCGTCTTGCACCTTCGGCACTCAATTTAATGAGCTTCTCCAAAGTTCTGTCAGCGTGCAGTCCTCATCCGAAAAACGGAAACCTGAGAGCGTTACTCCTTCGGCAGCTTATGCTATTTCCTGCAAGCTTCATACAGAATTATTTATTTTTATACATTATATCACTGTGTGTGACAAATTGCAACCTTTTTTTGAAAATATGTTACTTTTTACAAAATTCCGCCGCCATATCGAGCGCAATATCTACATTTGCGGCAAAGAATCTCTCGCCGAGCTTATTGTAGAATCCCGACTTCTTAACGATATTCATCGGCTGTTCGTTAAGATGTGATACGATAAGCTGAACACCCTTCTCTTCACACGCCGCAAGAAGCGCGTCAAGATTCTTCATAGCTGTCGCGTCAATAGAGGGCACCTTGCTCATTCTGAGCACGAATGCGTGTGTTCCGTCGGGGATCTCGAAGCCAAGGAATTTATCGGAATCCGCAAAGAACATCGGTCCGCAGATCTCATATACAACAG
>CAYZHW010000093.1:0-6517 GCA_964478105.1 uncultured Lachnospiraceae bacterium
ATCTATGGTGATTTTATGAGTACATTTATAAGAAAAAGCAATAGACTGAAGAACTATGACTACAGTAGACCCGGGATGTATTTTATTACCGTCTGCACAAAAGATAGAAAGAACTTTTTTTGGAAAAGTCTCAAGCAGCCTGAAACACGCGATGAGATAAAATTGTCTTATGCCGGTAATCTCTTACGAAAAGCTGTGGAAGAAATTGAAAATATTTATCCTGTGTGTAAGGTTAGATATTTTACCATTATGCCTAATCACTTTCATATGATCCTTCAGATCTTTCCTGATGAATTTGGACATCGTGTAGAATGTGCAAGCGTCGGTACGGTTGTGGCACAACTGAAGGGGGTAGTGACAAAAAGGTTAGGGCAAGCGGTTTTTCAAAAATCTTTTCACGATCATATTATTAGAGATCGATCGGAATTGGAAAAAATTTCGAATTATATACGATTAAATCCATTGTGTTGGAAAAATGACTGTTTTTTTATATCAGAGTAAAAATGGCGGGCGATGCCCGCCGCTACAACATATCCTATGATGTGTAAAAACACTGTAGCGGCGACCATCGGTCGCCAATCATTTGCAACAACATACCTGCAACAAAAAAATGTGTGATAAAGATAGGCTGTAAATAGAACAAAATTGTTTTCAAGGATTATCGTTTTAGCCTTGGTTTTTATTTTTTAAAAATGGCGGGCAATGCCCGCCGCTACAATATAGGCTGTGGTGTGTATAAAATGGCGGGCAATGCCCGCCGCTACAACATATCCTATGATGTGTAAAAACACTGTAGCGGCGACCATCGGTCGCCACCCAATATCTGTTAAAAAAAACGTGGGAAATCTTTATAAAGAGAAAAGGTTTCCCACGTTTATTTTCTGTTAGATCTATTTCTTATGCTCGGTCAGGAGATGTTGCTTCATTTTTTCGAAGCTCTCTTCGCTTATGACGTGCTCAATACGGCAAGCATCCTCGGAAGCTGCTTCTTGGCTCACACCTATCGACAGTAGATACTCGGTGAGAATACTGTGTCTTTCAAGCATACGTTCCGCGATCTCTTTGCCCGACTCCGTAAGAGTAATGTATCCGAGGTCGTCGACAGAGATGTATCCGTTCTCGCGAAATTGCTTCATCGCATAGCTTATGCTTGGCTTGGAATATCCGAGCTCATTTGCGATGTCGATAGAGCGGACGTGCCCGTTCTTTTTATATAGGATAAGTATAGTTTCAAGATAATTTTCTGCGGATTCGCGTATTTTCATACTAATCTCCATCATTCTTGATCGTATTTTGCTTGTATTAAATATATTCTATCATAAACAAATGAAAAATTCAACTAAAATATGCATAAGTGCTTTTTTCTTCACATATATTTTACCAAAAGTATAAAATGCTCGAAGGAGATTGATATTATGCAAAACGGTTCTGATATGACAAATGAGATAAAAGAGTTTATCGTGCCCCCTGCCGCATATGAGATACAGATACCGGTCTGTGACAGAACGGTTACGTGCGAGGTGTCGGGGGATTTTATCCTGCCCGACTATCTTCCCGAAATAAAACGTCTTTTACGTGTGACGCCGACTGTTCAGCTCGCATCAAAATACATAGGCGCGGGCACGGCGGAGTTTGCGGGGAGTGTTAATTACAATGTTCTCTATACCGATAATGACGGCAAGCTTTTCTCGGCTCCGCTGTATTCCGATTATGATTTTGAATGCAAGCTCGGCGAGGGCGGGGAAGACGTGAGCGCGGAAGGTGTGATGTGCGATACCGAGGTAGATTCGATAAGCTGCCGCCCCGTCGGTCCGAGAAAACTTGTGATCAAGAGCCGTCTTTCTTCACGTGTGTGCGCATACAGGGACGGCACAATTCCCGAACGTACGCTTGGAGCCGTTACAGCAGAGGATGAATTTTCGCTCGAGAGACTGAGGAGAGTTTATCCGACGGCATACATAATGCGTGCGGCGGGAGATGAGATCACCGTGAGCGAGGAGATCCCGCTTGATACTTCGGCGGGCGAAGTGCACCCCGTATTTTGCGAAGGAACGCTCTGCGTGAGCGATGCTTCGTGCATTGACGGCGGCGTATCCTGCCGTGCAGAAATCGTTTTTCGCTGTGTTCTCGAAAAAGAGGACGGCGAGATGTATACCTGCACAAAGCGGATCCCCGTATCGGATACGGTAACCCTTGAGGGAGCGGAACGCGGATGTGACTGCCGAGCGTGGGGCTCGTGCGGCACGATCAAGGCGAGTGTCGAGGCTCCCGAGGGCGACCGTCGTGCGACTCTTGTGTGCGAGGTGTCAGCGACACTTGAGGCGGAAGTACAGAAGAAAATTTCTCTTACAGTCAGTGAGGATGCGTATTCCACCCTGTACGCGTGTGAGTGCACTTATAAGGACTATGAGATGCCCTCTGCGCTTCGCGCTCTTTGCGGCAATGTTTCGGTGAGCCACAGCCTGCCTCTCGGCGAGGCGGGGATAGCTCCGGGGGCGTATGTGATCGACGCTTGCGGCACCGCAAAAGTAGAGAATATTGAATCTGTACGCGGCAAGTATGTAGCGTCCGGAATATGCAGTGTTGCCGTACTTCTTTCGGGTGATGCGGTCGAGAGCTCCGAGTTTGATATCCCCTTTAAGTATGAGCTTGACGGCGATTCGGGCGATGTGAGCAGCTTTGACTGCACCGCGAAGGCGGCGTCGGTGCGCGTGCGCATTGAAGGAGAGAATGCTGCCGTTGATGCTGATATCGTGCTTGCTCTTTCACTCTACGGCAAAAACACCGTGAGAGTGGCGGATACGGTTAAACTCGACAAGAATTCACCGCACGGAGATGCAAAGACGGGCGCCGCATTTGTAGTATGCTATCCCGACAAGGGAGCCTCTTTGTGGGAAGTGGCAAAACGTTATCACACCTCTGCAAAGAATATTGCACGCTCGGGCGGAATAGAGGATGTTTCATCGCTCGATCTGTCGAGCCCGACCTCGCTTTCCGGCGTTGAATTTATAATTTTTGAAAAGTGATATATGAACGTAAAAAAGACCGTTCTCACGGTCTTTTTTGCGTTCATAAAAAATTAACAATTGCACTTTGCTATATGCCTTGAAAAATGCACGAAAATTGTATACAATAAGCATTGGAAATGAGGTATAGCTATGAACAGGATCGTATATGCGGATAACGCCGCAACAACAAAGGTTACAAAAGAAGTTATTGATGCTATGATGCCGATATTTACCGAGGATTGGGGAAACCCCTCGAGCTTGCATTCTGTCGGACAGAACGCGAAGAAGATCCTTGATGCCGCCCGCGAAGATATCGCGCGCGAGCTCGGCTGCACGGCAAATGAGATATATTTTACATCGGGCGGAAGCGAAGCCGATAACTGGGCTATTAAGGGTGCCGCTCACGCCGCTAAGGGCAGAAAAAAGATAATCACATCTAAGATAGAGCATCACGCGGTGCTCCACACCTGTGAGGCTCTTGAAAAAGAAGGCTTTGAGGTCGTTTACATCGGGGTCAACGCCGACGGCGTGGTAGATCTTGAGGAGCTTGCGCGCGAATGTGACGCAAACACGGCGGTCGTTGCGATAATGTACGCAAACAATGAGATCGGTACGCTCCAGCCTGTAAAGGAGATCACAAAGATCGCAAAAGCGGCGGGCGCGCTTATGTTTACCGATGCCGTTCAGGCGGTCGGAAGTGTTCCTGTCAACGTTGGTGAGCTCGGCGTGGATATGCTCAGCCTTTCCGGACACAAGCTTGGAGCTCCCAAGGGTATCGGCGCACTTTATGTTAAAAAAGGCGTGCGCATCGCTAATCTTATCGATGGCGGCGGACAGGAAAAGGGCAAGAGAGGCGGAACAGAGAACCTGCCTTACATCGTCGGTCTTGCGGCGGCGCTTAAGTCTGCTAATGCAAATCTTTTTGATATGGAAAGAGTCCGCTCTCTCAGGGACAAGCTTATAGATGGGATCCTTGAGAAGATCCCGTATTCCCGTCTTAACGGATCGAGAGAGAACAGACTTCCCGGCAACGTAAACGTTGGGTTTGAATTTATCGAAGGCGAGAGTATGCTCCTTCTTCTTAATATGAAGGGAATATGCGCGTCGACAGGCTCTGCTTGCTCGTCGAATTCGCTCGAGCCCTCGCACGTCCTGCTTTCGATCGGAGTGCCTCACGAAAAGGCTCACGGCTCGCTCAGACTCAGTCTTTCGCACGATAACACAGAGGAAGACATCGATTATATACTTGAAGTTTTGCCCCAGGTGGTAGACAGACTCAGAGCTATGAGTCCGATCTATCCGGGTAAGTAATTTGGAGGAAGAAAAATGTACACAGAAAAAGTAATGGACCATTTCACAAATCCGAGAAACTCGGGTGAAATAGAGAATCCCGACGGTGTAGGTACTGTCGGAAACGCAAAATGCGGAGACATAATGCAGATGTTTATCAAGGTCGAGAACGACGTTATCGTTGACGTTAAGTTCAAAACGTTCGGTTGCGGTGCGGCTATTGCAACCTCGTCTATGGCGACCGAGATGATCAAGGGTAAGACGATAGACGAGGCACTTCAGCTCTCCAACAAGGCTGTTGTGGAGGCTCTTGAGGGGCTTCCGCCTGTTAAGATCCACTGCTCGGTACTCGCCGAAGAGGCTGTAAAGGCGGCTGTTGCTGATTATTACAAGCGCAACGGCATCGAGAAAGAGGTCCCCGGAGCTTGCAACGGAGACTGCTGCTCCTGCGGAAAGCACGATCATCATTAAAATCAACAAAAACGCCGAACTGTATCTTAGTTCGGCGTTTATTTGAATGGAGGAATTATGGCAAAGGTTCTTGTGGGGATCAGCGGCGGGCTCGACTCGGCGTTTACCGTCTCTCTTTTGCTTGAGGCGGGGCACGAGGTCGAATGTGCGGTCCTTGATATGCACGCATATACCGAGGTCGCGGATGCAAAGAAGATTGCCGATATTTTCGGCGTGAAATTTAATATTATTGACTGCAGGGAGCGCTTTGCGGCAAACGTTATAGATTATTTCGTAGAGGAGTATTCGCGCGGACGTACGCCTAATCCTTGTGTACAGTGTAACAGAACGGTGAAGATGGCGGCGCTTTGCGAATATGCAAGCGACCGTGGCTTTGATTATGCCGCTACCGGGCATTATGCCAACAAGGTGTATGATGAAGCGCTCGGGCGCTACTCCGTGTCCCGCGGGGCAGACCCCAAAAAGGATCAGAGTTATATGCTTTGGCAGCTTAGTCAAGAGCAGCTTGCCAAGTTGATCTTTCCGCTGGGGAATCGTCTTAAGAGCGAGATACGTGAAAAAGCCGCTGCTATGGGACTTGAGGTCGCAAGCCGCCCGGAGAGCCAGGAGATATGCTTTATTCCCGATGACGATCACGTGTCGTATATAGAGTCGCGGAAAGGGAAGCTCCCGAGGGGGAACTTTGTTGATCTTTGCGGCAGTGTTATCGGCGAGCACAAAGGGATCATACATTATACGATCGGTCAGCGCAAGGGGCTTGGTATGTCCTTCGGCGAGCATATGTTTGTCAGATCGATAAATGCCGACAAAAATGAGATAACACTCTGCCGCGCCGGAGAAGAGTATTCGCAGACACTTTGCGTCGAGAGCTTGAATTTTATGGGGCTTGCGCCTGTTTTTGACGGTGAGATCCCGCTCGATGTTAAGCTCCGCTATGCGGCGCCGCCTGTGCCCGCAAAGGTGCGTTTTTGCGGTGACAAGGCGTATGTCGAGCTTGCAAATCCTGCACGCGCTGTCACTCCGGGGCAATCGGCGGTCTTTTACCGCGACGGTGTGATAATGTTCGGCGGTATAATCACGAACGGGTGATTTTTGTAATTATTTGGCAGAACTGTTTGCAAAATGGAAACTGTGTGATGCTCAAGTGAAGGATTTTGTGCAAAATGTACAATAGTAGAAAAAAACGCTCCAAAATTGTGCAAAAAGCACAAAAAAGTCATTGAAATTTTGATATGCTCACTAAATTAAAATAAAATTCACAAGGTAAATATAATTTACTTGGTAAAATAAGTGATAAAAACTCGATTGAAAATCCTCGAAAAACCCGTTAAAAACGGGAAAAAATGCGCCGTTGGTTAAAATGATGGGTAAATGTGATTTACTCTGCGAAAAATGTTAAAAATGTGAAAATAAAATCGCAATGAATTTTGAAAAAAGGCTAAAAAACAGAACTTGGATCAAATGTTGAAAAACGCAAAAACACAAATGGTACGGCGCTTTGTCGCAGAATGGCGCACTTGACAACTTGTGGCGTGTGTGGTATCATTATTGCATAAAAAATCGGTTAATCTGCCGTACAAAAGGCGCTGATTTTGTAGAATAAGTCCAAAATCGCTCCCGAGATCGGGCTCCGGTGCGGACTGTAAAACAACGACTTGTGCGTAAAGGAAAAATACGCACGAGTTGGTTTCTGTGTTTATTTTGCCTTTTTTGCGATATTGCAGAAGGCGAATAAGACGCCGTTCCTT
>CAYZHW010000094.1:0-6488 GCA_964478105.1 uncultured Lachnospiraceae bacterium
GCGCTTGTCGAGGCAAGCGAGAGCTACACGGGCACAACGGCACAAAAAAACACCGCAGAGCGCGGTGTGAAGAATTCGTTTAAGGATGACGTCAGTGACTATACTTCCGACATAACAGAACAAGATGTACAAATTCTTCGTTCTATTGGACGCAAAAGTGTTAATAGTTTTACCTCGGATGATATAAGAAAATCTAAAAAATGGGCGTACAAATTTTATCAAGAACTCGGCGTAAAATCTCCCTTTTTCCGAGCTTGGTTTGGCGATTGGAGAGCGTATGAAAAAACGCCAATTGAAATTGTAAATATTGATAATAATGCTGAGGTGACATCAGGTAACGCTTATAACTATGATATGGGGCGAAAGTTTTCGTGGAGTAAAGATTTATCTAAAGAATC
This sequence comes from uncultured Lachnospiraceae bacterium, assembly GCA_964478105.1. Taxonomy (GTDB): domain Bacteria; phylum Bacillota; class Clostridia; order Oscillospirales; family CAG-272; genus CAYZHW01. Next base: position 399 of record CAYZHW010000094.1, read on the forward strand.
TGTATTGAATGCTTCTAAAGATTTTAAAAACGATATTTTCATTATTTCTGCGAATCTTCGTCAATTGGTTGAAAATTCTGTTTTACTTGATACGATCATTTCAGATAATAAAAGTAATCGGAAATTGGCGGGAACGTGTTGGATGCATTCATTGTATGTCCCTGTAAAACTTGATAACAAAATACTGGTTATAAAACTATTTGCGGAAGAAGCTTTTTCGCAAAAGCAGAATCAAAGTTTTACCAGAGCGTATAGTCTTAAATACATAAAAAAAGTAGCCGAGATTGATAGCGGTGTTCTCTCCGTTTCGGGAGGCTTAACCGATTCGCACTCGACTACTATAAACAGTATAGCTGATTTGTATCGTTTTGTCAAGCAATATGACAAAGATTTTATTTCTGCTCCGTCTGTTGATGAAAATCTTTTAAACAACAATGGCACACCTAAGATTTTCTATCACGGAACAAGCGAAAACTTCAATGTTTTTGATACAAACGAAATCGCACCGAGAGAAGGATCATTTTTCTTTGCTGAAAATAAGGAAGATGCCCAGGCGTACGGGAAAAATGTTTATGAAGTCTATTTGACGGGACAAAACTTGGCTGACTATGACAATCAGCCGACAGAGTTTTACAAACTCAAAAGTAAAAAGGAGCAGGTGGCTTGGCTCAAAGAACGCGGATATGATGGTTGGTATGCCGATATGGACAGCGAAGGTTGGGGCGAGGTTTCGGTCTTCTCGAATACGCAAATAAAATCTGCTACGGACAACGTCGGAACGTTCGATGCGAGCAATCCCGATATTCGATATTCCTTCAAAGACATCGACCCGAGAGAGTACACGCCCGAGGAACGTGCGCTTCTTGCGGGACTTATGGCGCAGGGGCGTAGCGATGCGAAGCTGATACGCACGAGAGAGGAACGCCTTGCAGACACAAAGGCCTACTATCGCGAGGCACGTGCGCGCGGTATTGAAAGCAGATCCAAGACCGAGATGCGAGAGAAGATCAAACGATTCAAAACGGAACTTGAGAACACGCTTCGGCATCCGACCGAAAACAAGTATATCCCTGCTGCTCTCGGTGATGCTATGATAGATGTATGCAACCTTATAAACACAGATATGGCGCAGTATAAAAAGGATGGCAGCATCAACAAAGCTCAGGCAAAAAGAGATGAAACAAAGAAAAAGCTTGAGGCTTTGCGAGATGAATACAAGGCGTTAAAGGATAGCGATAAGACCTATATGCGCGAAAAAACACCGGGTGACAGTGTTAGTCATCCCGGTGTTTTTTAATCTCTTGAACATTTTTCAGCGTCTATTGCAAGTACAAGCATAAGTGCGCAAAGCGCATCCTCTTTGTTATTGACATCGATGACATATGTATCCGTCCAATTGAAGAGTTCTTTTGATACGCCGGCGATCCTTGTTCCGTTTTTATCCAAAATATTATAATCCCATTCGAACCAGTCTCCCTCGATATGCCAACCGTTGTAATCGATGTCGAACTTTGGTCTAAACAGGCTGAATTCCTTGCTTATGCATCCGACGTAGTTGTCGCCCAAATAGATCTCGAATTTTGGTAAGAAAGTAAGGATCTTTTCTTGCACTGTTCCGATCTCGTTGCCGTTGGGATCGAATATTTTTAAGCAGTGTCCCCAGGATAACTGTCCTTTTACTTCATAGAGTGTATTGCCTGCCTCGTCGTATATGTCATAGCTGTCAAACCAAGAAAAAAAGCGTTGCTTGAACAAAAGTTTCATCAAAATCACCTCTGTGCGTATCATTACTTTTATTTTATCACATTTGATGCAGAAAATCAATCATTGTTGACTTGATGTAATTAAAATGATAAAATAGATATAGTGCGAAATTTCGGATATAATGACGAAAAAAGGAGGATGCATATGTTCAAGAAGTCGACGGCGCTGTTTTTATGTGTACTTATGGTCATATTTTCGCTGCCCGTATCGGTTAATGCATCCTCTTCTTTGACCGAAGCCGAATTTGCGGCAAAGATCGAAGAATTAAAGATCAAATATCCCGACGGGAAATATTGGTCCGGCAGAAACGGCACGATTTCCGATGGACCGCTTGCGGGATCGTCGCTTGCAGGGGATTTAAGTTGCGGATCTCATTATTACAGCAGTAACTGTGGTGCATTTATGCTTAACGGTACGGCTCTTGCGTGGCAATGCTATGGGTACGCATATCTTATCGCATACGAGATCTTCGGCAGTCACGCTAAGACCTGGTCTACATATGAGGACACGGACCGCCAGATATACGCTGGAGATCTTATCCGTATAGACTCAAACGGCAACGGGATCGCCGAATCAAACTACGATCACACGATATTTGTATACAGAGTGACTGCCACTCACATTTATTATACCGATTGCAACCAAACAGGGCCGTGTCAGATCAACTGGGAAGACGGTGAAATGTCTTTCTCGGAGCTTAAGAGCAAGTTCTTGTATGTTCATCATCTTGACGGTAACACGCTTACGGGATCGGCTACATCCGAGCCTACGCTTACCGTTACATATAATGCAAACGGCGGAAGCATTCCGACACCCGAGACATATAGGCTTACAACGGATGGATATGGTTTGAATCTGCGCAGTGCGCCGTCAACTTCTGCCGGCAGATTGACGGGAATGCCGGACGGAATCGAGATAGAGATAACCGAGACTCTTACGTCGGGCGGATATATATGGGGCAAGACTACCTACAACGGTTATAACGGATGGTGCGCGCTCTCAAAGCTGTCAACTGACGAGGTATACGCCGTGCCTGTGGGATATTACACCGAATCTTCGGTGATATACGACTACACAACAACGATGCCTTATGCACAGGTTTTTCAGGTTGGGGTAACATTGTCGGAAGCTCTTGCCGATGATGAAAAATTCAATTTGAGCCGAAAGGGATATACTTTTGCGGGATGGTCTCTTAGTGCCGACGGAAGTTCCGCACTCTTCGATCCCGATGATAATACTTTAAAACCCGAGGATATTTGCCCCTACGCGGCAAATGAAAGCCGAAGTGTTGTTTTATTTGCCGTGTGGGCACCGATGACACACACATTTTCATACGACGCTAACGGGGGTACGGGTTCGATGCCGCCATCTGCTGTCTTGACAGACTCGCATTTCACGGTCCCGAACAATGCCTTTTCTTATGAAGGATATGCTTTTGACGGCTGGAATATTAAGAGAAACACCGACGGAAAGTGGTTATCGGACGGAAACGGTTGGTGCAGCGAGGATGAGCTTTCCGTCACCTCATATGACAAACTGACCATTAACGCAGGCGACGTGTATCTGTTTAACAGCTCTTGGTTAGATGAGAATGACGCGTGCTCGTATACGCTTTATGCTCAGTGGAAAAAGACAGAGATAACCGGCATATCGGTTTCACGTATGCCCGACAAAACACTGTATATGCTCGGCGAGACCTTCGATCCTGCAGGGGTTGAGATAACGGTAAACTACGATAACGGGACCACCGAAACCGTTACGGACGGGTACTATGCGGAGTGCACATTTGACAGTGTTGGCGAGGTTTCGGTTGAAATAACTTATAAAGGTTTTTCGAGTTCGGTCCCGGTCACTGTTTACAAAAGACCGATCATTTCAATAGGACAAGCCGACGGATATGCCGGCAAGACGGTTTCACTTCCTGTTGATTTTGTATCTGACGGCGAAAACACGATCCATCCGACAGCTCTTCTCTTTAAGATCTTATATGATGCCGAACATTTGCGCTACGATGGCTTTACGGCTGCGGACGAGCTTGGTTTTGAGAGTATCTCGGTTAGTGCCGATAACGGCACGATCATTATCGAATACAACGGGTCAAAAGCCCTTATCGGAGAATGCTTGCTTTTGAATTTGCGATTTGTAATAGGAGAAAATGCATCGGGAGAATATGAAATAACAGCGGATGATATTATACTTAGTGAAGGCGATATCGTATACGCGGCGAGCGCCTCATCGGGTAAGATAGATGTGCAGAATAGTGTTCCCGAGCTTGTATACGGAGATGCGACGGGTGACGGACTTGTGGATAACAAGGATCTTGTCCGTATCAAAAAATACCTTGCGGCATACGATTATGATACCGAAACATCTTCTGTAGAAATATCTCCCGGCGCAGATGCCACAGGCGACGGGACTGTTGATAATAAAGATCTTGTCAGGTTGAAAAAATATCTTGCAAGCTATGATTACGACAGGGAAGAATCTTCCGTAATACTCGGCCCGAGTGTCGATTGACAAAGCAGTGTTAAAATGTTATAATTGTATCAAAGATATTAAGGGGTGATGAAAATGAAGAAACTTCTGTATATGCTTCTCATTTTGATGGCGGCAAGCATTTTTTGCATTTCGGTCGCCGCGGAAAATGACCTCTTTTTTGAAGAGTATGAGCTTATTACGGAAGAGACCTATCTTGCCCCCGAAAAGGCAGGATATGCTTTGGAAGATATTATTGATATTGAGGCTTTTACAGATCACCTGCGCACTCAATTTCAAAATTGTGTTACTACTATAGACATATCTTCATATAATATTCCCAAGACTTCCGAGAACAGTAATGCTATCAGGGACCTGATATACAACGGTATTCCCGAGTGTTTCCATATGGAAAATACGTTCAGTCTTGCGTATAACAGTTCGATATGGACAAAGGTACTTATCGAATACACTTGTACTCCCGAAGAGTATTCAGTGAAACTCGCGGAATTTGAGCAAAGCGTAAATGTTATGCTTGAGGGAATTGCAGGGAACAGCAGTCTTTCCGATGTACAAAAGGCATTGCTTATTCACGACCGTCTTGCTGTTTGGTGCGAATATGATTACGAGAATTACAAAAACAACACTATTCCCGCGGTCTCATATACTTCATACGGCGCTATGGTGAAGAAGATCGCTGTTTGTCAGGGATATGCCGATGCGTATATGTATTTGCTTGACAAAGTAGGTATAGAGTCGTATATATGCGCATCAAAAAGCTTGAATCACGCGTGGAACATCGTTTTTGTCGACGGCGAATATTATCACGTCGATGTCACGTGGGATGACCCGGTCGTTGACGTTTCGGGAAGGGTGTCGCACGAGAACTTTATGATCTCATCTGCAGAATTTAACCGTACTCACGAGGTCGTTGTCTCGGATTATGATACCACTCCTGAAGACACAAGATACGATATGCACTTTTGGAATAATTCTCTCTCCGCTTTTCAATTGCTCGCAGGCAAGATATATTATGTTGACAATTTGTCTTCTGTTATAAAAACATATGACGGTGATAGTATTATTGACGTATCTCATATATGGCTCGCAAGCGCAACTTCGATGTGGGATGGTAACTATACCCGCCTATGTACCGACGGAAGTCTTTTGTATTACTCTCTTAGTGATACAGTATACAGCTATGATCCGAATACCGGGGCGGTCAAAAAGGTATTTGAGCCGGAGCACAGTTTTGGTGAATATTTTTTCATATTCGGAATGTATTTTGACGGGGAAGATCTGGTCTGTGAGTTGAATTCTTCTCCGAAATTTGAGTCCGATACAAAAGAAGCGTACACAGTATCCTATACACTTTATTATCCCGCTCCTGCGATCCTGTACGGTGACGCTACGGGTGACGGAATTGTGGATAACAAAGACTTAGTAAGGATCAAAAAGTATCTTGCTGCGTACGATTATGATACAGAAACGTCATCTGTGGAAATATCGGATATTGCCGATGCTACAGGCGACGGCGTCGTTGATAGCAAGGATCTTGTAAGGATCAAAAAGTATCTTGCGGCATTTGATTATGATACAGGAAAGTCTACTGTAAAGCTCGGACCTGCATAATAAATACGGAAAAGAGATGCATTTTACTAATGTATCTCTTTTTTTCAATAAATATGAAGGAATGCCATAATTATCATTTGTTTTTTTTGAAAAATAATTGACATTCAAACAGAAAAGTGATATAATGTTGAAGTAATTAAATATTATTTAGATTTGTTACACAAATCAAGGAGGATTACAATGAAAAAGATACTTTCTCTTGTTATGTGCATTGCCATG
>CAYZHW010000095.1:0-6479 GCA_964478105.1 uncultured Lachnospiraceae bacterium
AAAGCGTCATTGTTTTATTTTTCATACCTGCGCCTTGTAGTGTCAAGATGCTGTTTTCCGTTGCTCTTCCCGCAATGCAGACTGTATCGGCATTAACATCTATTTTTGCAAGCATAAGCGGTGTCGATGTCATATCTTCCGCTTCTGTCTCTGCTACACCCGCGTTGTAGCTTAACGTGATGTTACTGTCAAGAAATGTATCGAGCTCATTTTCACGCACCACTTGAATGACCGCAGTAACAGAATTATCTTTAATTACTCTTGAATTGTAATTGTAGCTTTTCTTGTACACTACGGTTTGGAAAGTATTTGAAAAATACGGAGTCAAAAGCAGCTTATCCCACTCGTTGGCATATTCTATCATAACAGATGATGATACAGGAAACTCCTCTTTGTATTCGTCCTTGATATGTGTTGTTTCGATGTTCTCGTATTCGATCGAGCTCTCGTACATATACGGTATCTCGGTCTGTATCGAGAGGGTCCTGTTTTTTACGATAGAGTCTACTTCGGCAAGACGTGCAAGCTCTCTGCCGTCTGTATAATGAAGCGTGATCGAGTCTATATAATTCTCGATCAATTCACTGCCGTCTGCGTGTAACGAAGGAAGCGCTCTGAATATCTCCTTATACAAATAATAAGCCCCGAGAGAATTTATAGTATTCTCAGTGTTATTGTAAACGGGATAGTTATTCTTTATTCGCGTAAACATTCCGGTAGGATCAAGGAGATTTATTTCACTGTTTTCGTCAAGATAACGCTCTAACTGTTCAAGCCGTGTGTTTTTACTGAGCTCTCCCAAATAAAAAGGTACATTTTCACTGTAGACAGTTTGCGAATTCGGAATAACCGCGATCATATATTCGATACCCATATCGGCATAGACTTCTTTACGAAGTGTTAGATTTTTGAGTATCATATCAAGCTCATTTTGAGTAAAACCTGCGTTCCCAACATAATCTTCAATAAAGTTATAGCCGTTTTTTTCGATCTCAAACAGAAAGTTGTCATATCCGACCAAAATATTCTTGTTCTTTACACGGCCGAAAAGTTTGTAATCGCAAAAAGTAACGACTTCTGCAAGATCCTCATTTTTATAAAAATCGTCGTCAAATTCTTCAAGATCAAAAGAAAAGCTATCTGTACCGCCAAGATCAAGCATAGAAGTAACTCCGAAAAATATAGTGCAAGACAATATGATGCCCACAAACAAAACAGTGGTAACCACACTTGTTTCTTTACGGCTCAGCATATTATCTCACCCCCTAAAATGCTATAAAATCGAATGCAACAGAAAAGTATTCCGGATGCTGCGGTAAAAAATAAACTATTGAAAACAAAAACACCGCAAGAACCAAAAGGTTGTGTACAAGCGAATAGACAGAAAGCGTTTTTTCTCCCAGCTTCGGACGTATAAACGCTTCATACGCAGGTCTGAAAAAAACAGCAAAGATCACAAATACGACAAATAAAAACTTCGTATTAAGCACTGTGGTATATATATAATAGGTGTAAACAACGTCCTCGACCAAACTTATGTTCTTTACATAATCCAATATATCGGAAAAATCTCCGGCACGGAGAAGAAAAAACAGGATCGACATAAAAAGAATGGTAAAAAGTCCAAATATATACCTTAGAAACGACCTTTTTCTGAAAAGGGCATTAAGCGAAAAGCGTTTTTCTATACACACGCATATCGCGACGAAAAGTCCCGCCGCGATCATAACCATATCGCTCTTTATCCACAAAGCTCCGAATATACAGGAGACGACCACGGGAAAAACATATCCGCCGCGCTTTGAGCGTTCCCTAAGAGGCTTGTATACGTAGTCGTGCAGCCAGGCGCGAAGGCTTATGTAAAATCTTTCAAAAAAATCCCCCACCGAACACGCCGCAATGCAGTTGTTGAAATTGTCGCGGATAGTGTATCCGAACATCGATGCAATACCGATCGCCATATCTGAATATCCCCAGAATTCAAACAGCACCTTGAGGAAAAAGATCAAAGCACCAAAAAGAGATGAATATATGCTCACACTCGGAGAAACAAGGCCGAAAAAGCTTGAAAGCGTTTCGGTAAGAGTTGCCGCAACGACAACTTTTTTAATAAAACCGAGGCAGAAAAGCATCACACCCGAGGAAAAACGTTCAACATTGAAGTTTCTCTTATCCATCATCAAGACAAAGTCTTTGTACTTTATGATAGGTCCCGCAATCACAACAGGAAAGAAGGAAATGTACAGTGCCATATCGACAAACGAATCACCGGCATCGGTGTCTTTGCGATAAACATCGTACATATACGAGACGGAAGCCAACAAGAAAAAGGACGTGCCCGGGAAAAAGAACGTCTCGCCCGTGTCAGATAAATTCACCCAAAAGATCCTGTACATAAAAAATGCAAAGATCTCCAGCAAAACAAAAAATGCCAAAACCGAACGTTTTCCGCCTGAACGTATTTCTCGTCCCGCGACGTATGTATATATGAGACATACAAAAAGCAACACGGTAACAAGAGGCTCACGTATATTCAAAAATGCATAAAATACAATGCTGAAACCGAGCATTGCGTACTTTTTCAGATGATTCGGAGTGCTCGCATATAAAAAAAGTACTATCGGTAGAAAAATAAACAAAAAAGACGGTGATGTAAAAAGCATATCTGCGTCCTTATACAATTATTTTTTTAATCATAGCACAAAACACTCCTTATTTCAAGGCTGATTTTGTGTACAAAATGAAAAAAGACCGTTGAACGGTCTTTTTGCTGCTTAATCAAATGACAAAGGAGTGGTAGCAGTGCTTGTGCGCGGAGACGCCATATATGCGGCAACCTCTTCGCGCCATTTATTATAATGCTCCGTAGTCTTATGAAATGCCACCGCTTCTTCATCCTCATACACTTCATATAAGGTGAATTTGGTCGGATCTGCTTTGCTTTGAAGGAAGTCAAAACGAACGTTTCCCTTTTCCTTTCGCGCGTTTTCGTGATTATATTTCGTGACACTGATAAAACTATCGATGCAATCGGGCTTTACGTCGATAAAAACAAGTGTAGCTATCATAGCTTATTTCACCAAATTCCATTCTTCGATACTTACCATATTATAAAATCTGTAGCCAAGAGTAAGATACGAATAAGATTTTTCAAAAAGAACGTGATCTCCGTCTGAGCCTGTATATGATGCAGGATCACAGACGATGAACTGATAATTATTGGGGTTCTTCTCTTCGGGATTTACGCACTTTGTAAAGAGAAGGTAATGGCTACTGTTCCATTTTTTCATACCGACGATAACCCCCTCGGGATGTCTGTCAAGGGCTTCTTTGATCGCCTGCTTTGTAACGTAATATGTAGTCTTTACATCAAAACTGTTTCCCTTTACCTTAAAGCTCGAAGCGATCCTGTTAGAGGAAACATAAATGGGATTTCCGTAGATGGTCTGGTTAGAGCTTGTAGCGCCTGTGCTGCTCGCATTTGCAAGCGATACGGTATAAGGATCTGCCTCGAGATCTCCGCTCTTTCCTGTTCTTATATCGTAACCGTTTCAAGCGTAGCATCCATATTTCTGAGCAGCATAGCGATGCAACAGATAAGGCACCCCTCATCCATCCAGTCATAATTGCTGTTGTATTTGTCCATTATGTACGGCTTATATATGCCGCCTGCGTAGAAGTAAATACCCTTGAGTGCAAGAGCATTCCAACCGCCCGTATATATATTATGCTGACTGAACCAAGCATAGGCGCTAACACCGCTGACATTAACAGTGCAAGATGCGCTGACTCCGTTGCAGGTTGCCGTAATAACCGCAGTGCCTTCTTTGAGTGCGCAGTAGGAACCGTCGCTGTCTACCATAACTACACTTTCATCACTGGATGACCATTCGATCTTATCCGTGATATAAGTAGGATACACGGTTGCAGAAAGATCACCTATTGAATAAGGTTTAACTCTTGTTGATGTATTAGAAAGAGAGATACCCGTGGGATCGACTTTTATAAACGACCACTGCTGCTTATCCGACATATCATATTCGCCAAACGAGATGAAATTATGAGCATACATAGAGCGCTCTGACGAAACTTCAAGTACTGTCGAATCTTTCTTATAAGCAAGAGCTATGGTATAGTAACCGTTTGTAAGTGCGAATATATCGAATCTCACCGAGTTTGTAATCTCTTTTTCCTTCTTTAACGAGATACCGTCGGAATATCCGAGCGCATAATGCTCAGCCTCGGTAAGCGCAAAAAAGACATATGAACCGTCGGACTGTCTTTGCACAAGGAAATCCTGACCGTTCTGACCGGTTGCCGCATCAAGATACGCTCTTCCCAGTGAGTCATATGCAAAATCATATGTATCGACATATTTACCGGTAGATATGTTTTTGATTCTATATATTCCGTCTTCAAGAACATTTGTGACATGTTTTGTCGCAGAGTCCGACGCGCCGACAGCTACGATCGAAACAGATCCGATCAGCAAAACCAGCGCCAAGAAGAACGATATTAACTTTTTATTATTCAAAACCGAACTCATAAAAACCTCTTCTCAGATGTAGGTTCTATATAAACAATATTTTTAATATTATACTACTTTTGGTCATTTTTGTCAAGTAAAGTGGTATTTTTTATAAACAATAGACAAATTTACACACAAAAAATCCCGCAAAAAGACCAAAAAATCGATATTAATAGTAAATAAAATACCAAAAATAAAATTAGAAATTCTGTTGATTATTTTTTTTTGATATATTATAATATAAAGGTAATGTTAAATTATCAGGAGCATAAAATGAATTTTCACAACACCAACGAATTCGGTTCAGTATCTTCCGCAGGTGCGAACAAAAACAAGATCATAATAAGCGTTTGTGCCGTTTTTGTCGCAGTTTTGGCAATAGCCGCAGGAATAATGCTAAGTGTAATAATGAACACAAACAGTCCCGAGACGCCCGTCTCCCTTCCCAAGAATGAAACGACAGACACCACTGCATCCCCTTCAAACGAAACTACCTCTTCACCGGAAACGACTTCAGGTGACACCGCAATTCCGATAATCCCCGGCACAGATACAACAACGACAGAAAAAACGGATACTCCCAAGACTCCCCCTGTAAAAGTAGACGGAAAATTCACGATATGTATTGACCCGGGACACGGATATGACGACCCCGGTGCTGTATCCGAATATCTCGGTGATGTCACCGAGAGTGAGATCGTAATGGACATCTCAAACTATCTCAAGGATATTCTAATAAGCTACGGCTACAACATCGTTATGACGCACGAGGACAACACTCCTCCTGCAGGTACATACGGTCAGTATCTTTTCAATTTCAAAACGAGGATCGCGTACGCAAACACAAATTTCGATTATGACTATTACATATCGGTACACTGCAATTCCTATCCCGAATCGTACGTCAACGGCACGAGAATATACTATCACGCCCCGAGCGGAGCAAACAATTCCGAAGTCAATACTATTGCAGAATATCTCAAAGGCGGCATCGCGGCAGCACTCCCTGCAGCAAAAACGCCCTCTCTGCACCCCCTCGACTCAAACGATGCATATTATGTAACAAAGCATGCAGAGTCTCTTGCAAGTATGCTTGTTGAAACAGGATTTGTAACGAATCCCGACGACGCAGCAAAGATGCTCGATGAAGAATGGAAAAAAACTATGGCTCAGGGAATCGCGGACGGTATCCACGCATATCTATCAAGCTTAAACTAAAAAAAACAAGGCACTCGTCAGAGTGCCTTTATTTTTTGTAATATTCTTTCTATGATCAAAAACAGAGCGCACCCCACTGCATAGCAGAAAATATCGGCAACAGAGAACGTACTGCCCAAAATGATCCTGAAAAAACTTATATCACCTAATCCGATCAGTTTTGCAAAATCAAAATACTGTCCTATCTCAACAGCCGTCGAAAACAAAAATACCCATAGTGCAAGAAGATCCACACCGCAAGGAATTACCGTTCTTATAAAAGAACAGATCAGTATCGTAACAAGAATATCTCCGCCGTACGGTCTGATAAACGAATCACGAACAAAAAGAGCGATAAGCACTTCCAAGATCAGGACCGTCAAAAACACAACGAAATAAACAATTCTTGCTTTATTTTTCCCCTTAAACATAGAAAAACCTCCTTTGCGGTAAAAACATTTTACCACACCCAGGAGGTTTTGTCTATCGAATTAATAAAAAATACTGCGTTTGCGCTTTCTTACCGCAAAGAATATGCCAAGCCCAGCAAGGACTGCCACTATAACAGCACAGATAAGATATATGCCGGCGCTCACTGTAACATCGGATTTCAGCTCTTCCCAAAGTTTATTGATAAGAATAAGCTTTTCTCCGCTGAGATTCTTGTACGACGTTGTCGCAACACCGTCTGTACCGTACATCTTTTCGTACGCGTCTTCTTTTATCTCACCCATATATTCGATATACTCTTCAT
>CAYZHW010000096.1:0-6478 GCA_964478105.1 uncultured Lachnospiraceae bacterium
ATATATTCAGCAGATGCATCATTGGACCCCGACTTACCTCTTGCACCTGTATACTTGTTCATAACAACACCGGCAGAAAGCATAGCGCTGTTACGGCGTTCGTAAGCCTCCGCAAAGTTAGGATCAAAGGCAGCAGACACGTCTGCGGAAAGGCACTTCGAATTTGCGCGTACAACGCCGGGATTAGCGCCGAATGTCTTGGAAATCTCATCAATAAGATCGAGGAATATTCTCGACTGGATACCGCTGTTTCCTTCGCTTCCGATCTCTTCCTTGTCCGCAAGAACACACATAAGAGTATGCGTGGGAGCCTTTTCATCGATAATAGCACAAAGTGCAGGATAGGAACAGACTCTGTCATCGTGTCCGTAAGCGCCGATAAGCGAACGGTCAAGACCTATATCGCGAGCCTTGAACGCAGGAACGGCAGAGAGTTCTGCAGAAAGAAAATCCTCCTCGATGATACCGTATTTTTCATTGAGAATAGCAAGAAGATTGAGCTTGATCTTTTCGTCCGCCTTCTCGTCATCGTAAGGACGGCTTCCTATAAGAATGTTGAGAAGTTCTGCGGGGATTGCCGTGGAAAGAGGTTTGCTTCCTTGCTCCGCACCGAGATGGGGAAGAAGATCGTTGATATAGAACACAGGATCTGTGTCATCCTCGCCGATAACAACCTCAACAGTCTCGCCGTTTCCCTTTGTGACTACGCCGTGAAGCGCAAGAGGCATAGCGGTCCACTGATATTTTTTAATACCGCCGTAATAGTGTGTTTTAAGGAAGCCCATTCCCGAATCTTCATACATAGGGTTTTGCTTGAGATCAAGTCTGGGAGAATCAATATGTGCCGCGGAGATACGGATGCCGCAGTTGATACTCTCGGTACCGATTGTAAACGCAAAAAGGCTCTTACCGCGATTATTATAATAAAGTCTGTCACCCGCCTTAAGATCCATACCGAAGGTATAGGGAACAAATCCTGCAGCCTCAAGCATTTTAACGCTCTCACGTACCGATTCACGCTCTGTCTTTGCTTTGTTGAGAAAAATCATATATCCCTTTGCATAATCCCAAGCCTTCTCGATCTCAGAAGAGTCAACAACTTCGTATACACTGTTTTTCTTATAGAAAAGTTCGTTCTTAAGTTTCTGTCCGCGTGTTTCTTCTGTCAAATTTTTGTTTTCCATAACCATTTTCCTTTCAATAGTACAATTTTTGATATGTCGTCGCTGCATCAGCTATTTTTTTTACATAATCTCTTGTTTCCTCAAAGGGAATACTTTTTAATCTTCCGTCTTCGCCCGCATACTCATCGTTTTCAAGCCATTCCTTGACACGTGAGAGACCTGCATTATACGCCGCGTGGACGGTATCCCAATTCCCGAACTCATCAAAAAGATACGATAGCAAATATGTTCCGTACTTTATATTGGTCTCAGGGTCATAAAGCATACCTCTGTCGAGTTCCTCATGAAGCAGCATCTGAAGCCAATCGAACGTGTCGGGCGTGATCTGCATAAGACCGACAGCCCCCTTGGCAGAGACCGCGCTGCTGTCAAAATTACTTTCGACTTTTATTGTCGAATATACGATATATTCAGGGATACCGTATTCTTTAGAATATTTTTCAACGAATTCAGAATGATCTCTCGGATAGGTGTATAGATCTATCTTATCCCAGATCTGATCGTATAAAAAGCCAATGCCGATTGAAATAGATATTATGGCAATTGGAAGAAATACGGTCTTAAAGATTTTTTTCAAACCAGTCATACCCCCAATTCTCTTATGATATCTTCTATCTGTGCTCCAAGCTCATCTTTGGTGCCGTTATTGTAAACAACAAAATCAGATCTTGACGAATAAAACTCATCAGGCATTTGTGCGTTGATTCTTGCTCTTGCGGCCTCGAGCGAAAGGGAATCGCGTGCAATTATACGGTCAATACGTGTTTCTTTGTCCGCAAGAACGGAGATGACCGTATCACATTCACGATCAAACCCCGACTCAAAGAGCAATGGAACATCAAACACGACCGCGCGTGCTTCGCCATCCTTGTATTTATCAAGAAGCTCTTTGCACCTTGATAAAACATATTTGTGCGTTATCTCATTGAGCGTTTTATGAGCTGATTTATCTGAAAACACGATGGATGCAAGCTCTTTTCGGTCAAGCGTACCGTCTTCCTTGATTATCCGAGAACCAAATTTTTCTTCAAGCTCAAAAAGACACCGTGAGGGCGGTGTAACTACCTCTCGGTATACCTCATCCGCGTTAACGCTGTATATGTTATGATATTCAAAAAATAAAGCGGCCATTCCTTTTCCGGCACCGCTCGGACCGGTAAGCCCAATAACTTTCATAACATCTCCAAAAAATCTTAAAATTGCACAAAAAACCACTTTATATTATATAATAAAATAAAAAAATTTACAAGAGCTTTTTCATCTTGATTTATTTCCAAGCAATATTTTTTAAGTTGTTCACATACTGTTCACAAAAATGCGTTAGAATATTATGAAACGTATTTTTGCTTTATATAAAATATCAAAGCGGAAAGTGAGTTAAAAGTGAGCAAAGAAAAAAATACATACTGTAAAATGACTTCTATCGGCGGCCAGGCACTTATCGAGGGCATAATGATGCGCGGACCCAAAATGTCTGCAATGGCAGTACGCGCCCCCGACGGAAATATTGTTCTCGAGACCTTCGAAACACCCGTACCCAAGAGAGCGGCATTCTTCAAACTTCCTTTCGTGCGCGGCATATTCAATTTTGTCGATTCGATGAAGATGGGTTACAAATGCCTGATGAGAAGTGCGGAGATATCCGGACTCGAGGAGATAAAAGAAGAAGTCAGGGAAGAAAACCAAAAGAAGGGCAAAAAAAGCGTATCCGCTGAATTCCTTATGAACGCGGTTATGGTCGTAAGCGTGATACTCGGCGTTCTGCTTGCCGTCGGACTTTTCGTTTATCTGCCAACGCAGATATTTTCTTGGATCTCCGATGCTTTTCCTGCGCTTGACAACAGAGTTTGGCGCGGAATATTCGAAGGTGTACTCAGACTTGTTATCTTCGTAGGCTATATGCTCCTTATGCTTCTTATGAAGGACATACGCCGCACATTTATGTATCACGGCGCGGAGCATAAGACAATATTCTGCTACGAAGCAGGACTTGAGCTTACAGTTGAAAACATACGAAAACAAAAAAGATTTCACCCCAGATGCGGAACATCGTTTATGATACTGATGATACTGGTTGGTATCATCGTAGGAATACTTCTTCCCATCTCTCATCCGGTGCTTCGAACCGCTGTCAAGATCCTTCTTCTGCCGCTTGTTATGGGAGTAGGATATGAGCTTATAAAGCTCGCGGGAAGAAAGAACAATCTTTTCACACGCATTATTTCAAAGCCGGGTGTTTGGATGCAACACATCACAACCATAGAGCCCGATGACCCTATGATAGAATGTGCGATCGCCGCTATGAAGGCGGTAATTCCCGACGACGAAAGCGACAAATGGTAAAAAATGACCGACACACCAAAAAGATGTGTCGGTCATTTTTATATTTTTCTTTTCTTTTTTTCAATAACAAAGATCGTTGCAAAAATACCTGTGCTTAAAACCGATATGCAAAGTCCGAGAACAAATCCGGGCGGAGAATAACGGAATTCGAGTGTGTGTTCGCCCGCATCAAGCTCGGCTGCACAAAGAAAATCGGCCACTGTTGTAAGCTCAGCTTTTTTGCCGTCAACGTACAAAGACCATCCGCCGTCGTAGGGAATAGATGTATAAAGAAGCCCGTCCTTTTCGGCGGTCACGTTCGCCTTAAGCTTAGTCGGCGAATAAGAAACGACATCGACCGCACCTAGAAGGAGCGCATCATACGCAGCCGAAAAAGCTTCTTCATCAAATCTGTAAAAATCAACACCGTAAAGTGCATAAGTGTATTCTGCGGTAAGTGTTACGGTTATCTCCGTGCCCGCCGGATAGTTTCCGAGGAAGAACACCTTGTGAAAAGACGTGGAAAGATCCTTCTGATATACGCCGTTCACGTACAGCTTGAGCGTTCCCGCACGGAATGCCGAGGTGATATAATAATCACCGTCATGATCTGCCGTACAAGTGAATTTACACAAAACCGGTAGCGATGAGTTAGTTCGTAGATAATATCTGTTCCCATCCGAGCCGTAACTTACTGCCGCATTTTGAGGATCCTCGGCAGCAGCAACCGTTTTAAACACCTTCTCATCAGTGGCACCCGTCGCAATAAGCATATCATTCTGATAATCAAGCGGAGCGGTGTAAGTGCCTGCTCCAAAATCTGCCATTTTTTTATCGACCGTAAATGCAAACGGCAGATAATACTTGTTTTCACGCACAGTCGTGCTTTCAACCGTTTCCTTAGTTTCAAGCGTTGAAAGCTTAGCGTTATCATATCGGTCGTAAATATATTTTACGCCCAGCATCGTATTTACAACGGGGGTGGGAGAATACATACTGCTGACATTTTTCGCATATATACCGAATCCGAGATTACCGAAGAAATCGTATGCCTCGCCTTGCATCATAGATGAATAATACGTAATACCTTTATGTCCAAACAGCTGTCCCGAATTAAAACTAAGGTACGGAGTTGATTCACTCCTCCAAAAATCATCATCTCCGCTCTCGTATTTCTCGGTAAGCGCTTCCATCTCGTCATAGTGGAAAGTGTAATAATTGTAACTGTACATACGTGTTTGCGAACCGAGAACATACATTGCGTTGCACCCGATCTCAAACATTATGACAAGAGCGATAAGCGAAGAGGGCAATGATTTCTGCACCCCTTTAGGTAAAACAAGAACAAGCGCATACATCGTAAGAAGCACGATACCCACAAGGAAAATGTTGCTTTCCGTTTCTTTTTTTGAATTTGCATACGCTAAAAGCAGTATCGGCAACAACACCGAAGGGATTATATAATATATTTCAAATGTTTAATGTTAGATATCGCTTCATATGCAATAACAAGTGCAAGAAACGCAAACACAAAGCTTTGGCGGCCGGGAAGCTGGTTGGGATAGTGGAATCCGTGCCAGATAAAATCAAGCAGATTAAGCTCGAACGACACCATAAGGAAGGTGAAAAGAAGAAGATTGAGAATGCGTTTGCGAAGCGAAATACCACCATTGAAAATGTACAAAAATACACATATCAAAATAAATACGCCGCAGTAAATATTCGGAACCCCGAACTCAAGCTCAATTCCGGAAAACGGCATAAAGTTTTCCATAACTTCCTCAAACGAATGATAAAGCTCAAGCTCGCCCTCAAAGCCGAGAGTGCTTGCTTTTGTGTTGCCTATTGCAAGATATGTCGGAATCAGAAAAATCGCAGACGCGCCTCCCGACAAGAGTGAATAAAGCGCAAAATACCCTGTTCTTACAGCGCGATTTTTAAAACTTCTTTTTTCAGAAAACTCATATGCGAGAAAATAAAGAGCAGTAAAAATACACACGCAAAAACCCACGTAAAAATTAGACAGAAGAAGGAGCGAGAGCGATACAAAATAAAGAAGCGGGCGTCTTTCATCAAGCATTATTTCAAGCCCGAGTATGACAAGAGGCAAAAGGAATATCGCATCTGTCCACATAGTCTGTGAAATATATGCAAGTGCGTATCCGCAAAGCGAATAAGCAGTGGAGAGCGCTACCGTAAGGGGAGTAAGCTCTCCGTTTTTCCGACGCAAATAATACGAGAATGTGAGTCCTGACAGTCCGAACTTCAGTGCAACAATAAACTGAAAGGCGGGGATCATAAGTTTGCTTGGCAAAAGTGCTATAAAATACCAAAAGATACTGTTAGTGTAATAGGCGCTCTGAGCCAGCAAATTAAAACCGAGCCCGGCAGAAAACGAATACAGCAAATTTCCGTCCGAGATGGCGGTCTTAAGATTGTTTATCATAGGAAAGTACTGACCGTGAAGATCCATTACAAGGATAGTGTTATCTCCAAACGGATAAATACCCATAAAAAGGTATCCTAAAAACACAAACATAACAGGGAGAAAAAAGGATACCGTCAAGTACCATCTGTCCCGTTTCACATTATCTTTAAGATCCATTACAGCCTCCTTAAAGCTTATTTTTATCAGTATAACACAAGTCACACAAAAACGCAACATCTACAATACTCACAAAAGATATAAAAAGTTGCATCATTTTTTCATTAAAAGTGAAAAAATATACATTTTGGTGCCATCTTTTCTTGACAAATATTATATAAAGATATATAATAAGAGGAATGAATGGATATTCAGACCAAAAGAAAGGACCCGGCAAAATGAACGTTTCCGATAAGATTTTAAGAAAAGACGAAAAAGCAGTGTACAGCTTAAGAGAGTTGTACGAGCTTCACGGATATAAAAGATTCAGAATGAGCAAGTTTGAGGAGTACGATCTGTATGTAGAAAATAAAAATTTCCTCAAAAG
>CAYZHW010000097.1:0-6436 GCA_964478105.1 uncultured Lachnospiraceae bacterium
GTTGCCGGATTACTTGGGATTGGTCAAAAAACATATTCTGATTATGAATTGGGCAAAACACGAATTCCGCTCGACAGCATTTTGATTCTTGCGAAGTATTATAATGTCAGTGTGGATTATATCAGTGGGGCTTCGGACATTCCAGGTGCATATCCTCTCAAGTGATATATACTTTTTTACAATAAAAAGGCTGTGCTTAGGCACAGCCTTTTTTATCGTAAAAAAGACGACGTAAAGGCAAAAATCGGCGCTGATACGATAAGCGGTACACGTGGTGCACAAAAAATGCTTTGATCAAAAAGATGCTCGCTGTATTTTGCGGCGGACATCTTTTTTTATTTGGGAAGGTTTCTATTATTATCCGACCCCGATGACTTGACAATGAAATCTTTGTATGATAAAATAAATTGGGTTACAATGTTTTAAATATTTATTTTATAATGAAAGGAATACATTTATGAACAAGAAATTGATGGTCGTAATTGCATTGGTTGCATTGGTCGCTTTTTCGTCGTGCGCCAAAGACGATGATCCCGACGTGACACTTTCTCCCGACACAACAAATTCACCCGATATAACACTTGCACCGGTCACCCCCGATGTACCCGATGATACAACAAAGGCTCCCGAAACGACCGAGTCTCCTGTAACAACGGCTGCACCTACAACAACGGCTGCACCTACAACAACAGTTGCACCTACAACAACAGCTGCACCTACAACAACAGCTACACCTACGACAACGGCTACACCTACAACAACAGCTACACCTACAACAACAGCTACACCTACAACAACAGCTGCTCCGACAACAACAGCTGCTCCGGAAACAACAGCTGCTCCGGAAACAACAAGAACTCCGGAAACAACAAGAACTCCGGAAACAACGAGAACTCCGGAAACAACGAGAACTCCGGAAACTACATCAACTCCCGATAGCGGTAGCTCATCTGTAGTAGTTGATTTCACAACAACAGCGCCTCCTGAGACAACAAAGACTCCTGAAACTACTAAGACACCCGAGACAACAAAGGCACCCGAGACAACCGTTACTCCCGAAACTACGGGTAAAGACCCCGACGGAGAGGGCTGGACCGGTTTTTATCCCCTTTGATCGATCGAAAGGAAAATAATTTGGACAAAAAATTGTTTGATTTCAGTGTAAAGCTTGCAGACCTTGATATCAGGGTGGAAACAAAATACCGTTACACTCCCGAGCTCTTTTCTGACTATATTTGCCAAGAAGTCTCGTCTCCCGATATATTTTTGGAGTTTAGCGAAAAAGATCTTGTTGCAGAATGTGCTAACGATCCGAAATACCCCGAATGGTATCACGAGAGTCTTTGTGTGCACAGAAAGCTTTGCACGAAGATTATCGATTTTGATGCTATGCTTATACATTCCTCGGCAATAGCTCTTGACGGCGAAGCATACCTCTTTACCGCCCCGAGCGGCACCGGCAAGTCAACGCACACAAGACTGTGGCGCGAGCATTTCGGCGAACGCGCGGTTATGGTAAATGACGATAAACCTATCGTAAGGGAAAAAGACGGACGCTTTTTTGTCTACGGAACACCTTATAACGGGCAGCATCACCTCGGTGCGAACATTTTTGCACCCGTGAGGGCAATATGCATCGTCACACGCGCAAGAGAGAACAGCATTGAGCGCATTACGGCAAAAGATGCAATAGCTCCTTTACTTAATCAAACTCTTATGCCTGCTGATGAAAAGCTTATGGATAAGCTTTTGGCTACTTTCAAGAAATTGCTTGATAACATACCCGTATATCGGCTGAAATGTAATATTTCCGACGAGGCTGTAGAGGTCGCGTATGAAGGAATGAAAAACTGAGTTTTTAATGGAGGCTTTATGAAGATCAAAAACGGACTTAAGCTCCGCGAGGTCGGCGGTGTGAATATCGTCGTTGCGGTAGGAGAAATGGCATCCCGCTTCAAGGGTGTCGTACGTCTTAACGCCACAGGCACGTTCCTTTGGAAAAAGCTCGAAGAAGGGCGCGATGAGAGCACGCTCATCTCGGCTCTGCTTGAAAAATACGATGTTGATGAGGCTACAGCTGGGGATGATGTTGCCGCATTTCTCGATATGATAAAGAAAGCTGATTTTCTCGATGAATAATATAGCTATAGAAGAGGCTATTGAAAGATTCGGCGTATATTCGTGCCGTCCTACGGGGACGAGTATGTTTCCGACAATAGATACCTCTCGCGACACGGTCGTGCTTCGCAAAAAAGAGGGAAGACTCAAAAAATATGATGTTGCCCTGTACCGCCGTCCCGACGGTACTTGCGTTTTGCACAGAGTTATGGCGCTCGAGGAGAATGGCTATACGATGTGTGGAGACAATCAGTGCAGACTTGAGTTCGGCGTAAAAGAGGAAAGCGTAACAGCATACCTCGACGGCATTTACCGCGGCGAAAAGTACGTTTCTTGCGAAAACAGGCTTCACCGTGCTTATGTCAAGCTTTGGTGTTCGTCATTCTTTTTCAGAAAGATAGCGTTAAAGATCCTGTGGTTTGCAAAAAAACATTTTTCCAAATAAGATACAGCACCGTGAAAACGGTGCTGTTTTGATATAAAAAAGCAAATAATTGTTGCAATATTGATTCGATTGTGATATTATATAATGTGTATTTTTTTATTCGAGAGGAAGATCGTATTTTATGAAAGATCTTATAATACCCAAAGATTATAAATCGTTGCTCGATGTGCGCCAGACAGAGGTCGCAATAAAGAAGGTCAAAGACTTTTTCGAGCGCGACCTTGCAATACAGCTCAATCTGACCCGTGTTTCCGCCCCTTTGTTTGTAAAAAGAGGAAGCGGACTGAATGACACTCTCAACGGTGTTGAGCGCCCCGTCGATTTTGACGTGAAGGGCATCGACGGAGACGTTGAGATAGTGCAGTCGCTTGCAAAGTGGAAGCGTTACGCGCTCTCGCTCTACGGCTTCGAGGTCGGCGAGGGACTCTACACCGATATGAACGCTATCCGCCGCGACGAGGATACCGATAATATCCACTCTGTCTTTGTTGACCAGTGGGACTGGGAAAAGGTTATCACGCACGAAGAGAGAACGGTCGATACACTCAAACGTGCGGTCAAAAACATATATAACTCTATTAAGCATACAGAGCGTTACATAGCCGAGGACTATTCCTTCGCGCACAAACTTCTTCCCGAGAAGATATTTTTTATTACTTCCCAGGAGCTTGAGGATATGTACCCGACTCTTACCCCCAAACAAAGAGAGTATGAGATCACACGCGAGAAGGGGGCAGTCTTTATAATGCAGATAGGCGGAGCGCTCCGCTCTGGTAAGCCGCACGACGGCAGAGCTCCCGACTACGATGACTGGGAGCTTAACGGAGACATTCTTGTCTATTATCCCGTTCTTGATATCGCACTTGAGCTTTCTTCTATGGGCGTACGCGTTGACGAAAAATCGCTCATGCGTCAGCTGGAGATAAGAGGCTGTACCGAAAGAGCGGAGCTCCCCTTCCACCGTGATCTGCTTGACGGTAAGCTTCCCTATACGATCGGCGGGGGTATCGGTCAGTCAAGACTTTGTATGTTTTTCTTGCGTAAGGCGCACGTCGGTGAGGTACAGTCCTCTGTATGGAGTCCCGAAATGATGCGCGAGTGCCGCGAACACGGAATACAGTTGCTTTAAAAATTAAAGGACACCCGAGTGGTGTCCTTTGTGACGTTAGGAGAAGAAAAATGAACAGAGATCTGACCGTAGGCAAGGCTTCGACAGTATTATGGAAGTTCTGTTTGCCGCTTTTTGGCAGCGTCATATTTCAGCAGTTATATAACATAGCCGATAGCTTTGTTGCGGGTAAATTCATAGGTGAAGATGCACTTGCCGCTGTTGGAAACAGTTATGAGATAACACTTATTTTTATCGCGTTTGGATTTGGATGCAACATAGGATGCTCTGTTATCGTATCCAGACTATTCGGCGCTAAGCAGTATAACAATCTGAAGACCGCGGTCTACACGACGCTTATCGCAAGCGGTGTGTTGTGTGTACTTTTGATGCTGTTCGGACTGGTTTTTGGAAAGCAGATGCTGCATTTGATAAATACACCCGAAAATGTGTTTAACGACTCTTGGATCTATCTTAAAATATACGTCTTAGGGTTGCCTTTTGTGCTTTTCTACAATGTGGCGACAGGTATATTTTCTGCACTCGGAGACTCTAAGACGCCCTTCTTTTTCCTTGCTTCTTCATCGATCGCCAATATTGCCGCCGACATTCTTTTTGTTACTGCGTTCGGTATGGGTGTTGACGGTGTTGCGTGGGCAACATTTATCTGTCAGGGAATAAGTTGCGTTCTTGCGCTCGTATTCGTTTTCAAACGCTTTGCTAAAATAAAGACCGATGGCAAGGTCTCTGCCTTCTCCTTTTCTTTGCTCGGAGATATATCCGCCGTGGCAGTACCGAGCATATTGCAACAAAGCTTTATCTCGGTGGGGAATATAATGATCCAAGGTATAATCAACGGTTTCGGATCGGGCGTTATGGCGGGATATGCCGCCTCGGTCAAGCTGAACAATCTTGTTATCACGTCATTTACTACTCTCGGAAACGGCATCTCCAATTTTACTGCGCAGAATATAGGTGCAAATAAACCCGAAAGGGTGAGGGATGGCTTTCGCGCAGGCGTAAAGCTCGTTTGGCTGATATGCGTGCCGTTCATATTGCTCTATCTCTTTGCGGGGGAATATCTTGTTTATTTCTTCCTTGAAGACCCGGGAGAGGCGGCGCTCGGTACTGGCACGGAGTTTTTGCGAATCCTGTCTCCATTCTATTTTGTTGTGTCGCTGAAGCTCGTGTCCGACGGAGTACTGCGCGGAGCGGGGATGATGAAGCAATTTATGATAGGAACTTTTTGCGATCTTGCCCTGCGAGTGATCTTGGCATATATTCTCTCTGTTCCTTTTGCTTCCACAGGCATCTGGTTTGCGTGGCCGATCGGGTGGACGATAGCTACCGTTATGTCGATTCTGTTCTATCGAAGAGGGAAATGGGAAAAGAATTTGATGTAAGAAAAGGTGTTGCGCTTTTAGCGCAACACCTTTTCTTACTCTTTTTTGCCTGCATCGACAAGTCCTTCGGCGACTATGTATGCGATCAGCACGCTTGTGGCAGACACAAGCGATACTACCTGTTCGAGCGTCATATCAGAGACACCGAATACTGTGAGAATGGCGGTGATAAAACCGATCACCGCTGCCCAGAATTTTCTGCTGGTGAGCTTTTGTTTCCAGTTGATGTTCATTTTAAACTTCCTTTCTTATCAAATTATACGTTCTGTGGAGAAACACGATCATCTGCTCGCGCGTGCAATACGAGCGCAGGGCGTAGTCGCCGTTGGTGTCTCCTTGCAATATTCCGTTTGAAATTGCCCATTCGAGCGCGTCGCGCGACCACTCGGACGGTGTGTTGTCAAGTTCGGGATAGATGTTTGCATCATATGTCCCGACTACGTTGGGAACGCCGATATAGCCGGCGGCGTTTATCGGAATGTTTGCTTCGCGCACTTCGAGATGCAGATGCGCGCCGAAAGAATACCCTGTGTTGCCTTCGATGCCTATCTCGTCGCCGAGTTCTACTCTTTGGCCAACCGTGGCGATGCGTTCCGACATATGGCAATAGTAGATGACACATCCGTCATCGCCGAGTACAGCGACGTAGTTGCCCCATTCCCAGGTGGGGTCTGATCGGTCATCGACTATCTGCGAAACAACGACGGTGCCCGAGGATACGGCGCAGATGCGCTTGGACGAGATCCCGACGCAATCGATCCCTGCGTGAAAGTTTTGTACACCGTTTAGTGTGCGTGAGCCGTAGATACTTGTGATGCGGAATTCTCCGCCGACAAAGGGTGAGATCATAATATCCTCCTTAATGTGTATGCGATTCGTGCATCTCGTCGATGCGACGGTGCGCGCTTTTGAGTGACGCTTCGGCTACCGCCATACGCTCTACGAGATGATTGTGACGGTCGACCTTTTTTTCAAGCTGTTCGATGCGCCACAGAGTTTTTTTATTAGATATCAGCACGCCGCCAAGGCTTGCTGTCATTGTGCCTATCACGGTTATAAGAGCGACAATAATGTCTGTTGTCATTGGATTCCCCCTTGTTTTTTATATGTCCGTATATATTACCTTTGCCCCTCATATAATAATATCGGACTTGTGCTTATTATAGTATATGATGCGTGAGAAGGCAATTCCAATTTTAATTGGGTAAAAAAATGAAAAAGTATTGACAAAAACAAAAAACTGTGATATAATAGTAGGGTAATAGGGCAGAAGTAAATGCCATTTTGCCGGTGTGGCGGAATAGGCAGACGCCCGGGACTTAAAATCCCGTGAGATTCACCTCTCGTACCGGTTCGACCCCG
>CAYZHW010000098.1:0-6294 GCA_964478105.1 uncultured Lachnospiraceae bacterium
GACAACAGATTTACAGTCTGCCCCCTTTGGCCGCTCGGGAATTCCCCCATATAATGCAAAAAAAGCGAAATCGCTTTTTTGCATTTTTATTGGAGCTGGTGATCGGAGTCGAACCAACAACCTGCTGATTACAAATCAGCTGCTCTGCCATTGAGCCACACCAGCATCGGCGTTACTTAACACTACTGTGTTTCGCAACGTCAACTATTATAGCATATCAAAATGTGTTTGTCAATATCTTTTTTAAAAATATTTTTAGAAAATTTTACAGCGTTATTATATGGCTCCAGGCGGTTTTGCCGTCCTTGTCATATACCTCAACGCGCACGAATCTCTCCCGGTCAAGCGTATCGTATTCGGCTTCTATGATACCGTCGCCGTATACGACCCTGTGCTTGCTGTATCCCGCGTCCGAGAAGAATGCGACCTTGTTAACGGGTGTGCATTTAACCTTTATCTTTCTGCCCTCGCGTGAGACGAAGAGCTCGGGGCCCTGTGTTGCGAAATAATCTCCCGCTTTTATCGCCTTTACGATATCGCGAGAATTATCCGAGTCGCTTTTTACAAGAATATAGCTCGTTGTCTCTTCTTCGTTGTAAAAATGTGTATCGTCCGCCGCGACAAGGTTGTAAAACTTTCCGAGGTTTGCGGAGATATCTACGAAATCGCCCGAGTAGGGACGCACATTTGCGCCGCAACCCGAGAGGGTATTGTATATCTCGGTGATATCAAGCCCCGTAAAGTTTATTGCGTGTGTGGCGATATTCATCGACCAGCACGGGTGTGCGAGTATCGCGACTCCGCCGCACGCGTTTATCTCGTCTATCATATCCTGCACGCTCGCTTCGCCTTTTGTGAGGTTCGGCTCTTTTTCCATTCCTACGCCGACGATGTGATAGATATGCTCTGACGGGTGAATGCCTTTGTCGTATTCGCAACCGGACAGTATCTTGAGTCCATTGCAGACTCTCTCTTCGCCGTATTTCCAATGGTCGGTGAACGCGATCATATCGTATCCCGCCTCGCGGTATATCTCGGCGCTCTGCTCGGGGGTGACTCTGCCGTCCGAGATGGTCGTGTGCGTGTGAAGATTTATTTTGTATCTTTTGTTGCCTTCAATATCGATTATCATAGCTTCTCCTTACTGAAAATCAAATCTTACTCTGCCGTTTTCAAGTACAAGTACCGCGTCAAACGGCTTACCTGCCTTTGAGACAAAGCCCTGCAGCTTGGCGCTTCTGCCAGTTTCAAGCAGGCTTATCGCCGCCGAGCGGGGAACAGAGCGCGAGCACACCGTATCCCATATTACGAATTGACATCCTTCTTTATATCCCGAGCAGCCGTAGCTCTTTTTGAACCTGACTACGTCGCGTCCGCAAAGCGGGCATTTGCCGATGACCTCGCCGAAAAATCCGTTATCGAGGTCGTGCTCGGGTGCGGCGGGTGCTCTGTTGAACACTGCGCCGATCTCGTTTTCGGCTATAACAAGGCTGTCACGGACAGTAAACTCGCCGCGGTAGACCTTTTTGAGTGATTTGCCGAACTCAGCCGTTTTGAACTTATCCATTACGATACCCATACGTGAGAGCATTTCGATGAAATATTCGCCGTCGGGCAGAATTGTGTAAACGTCCTTTTTAAGTTCGATATATCCGCTCTTTCTCGCGTTGTCGATGATTCCCGTACGGGTCGCCTCTGTGCCGAGCTCAAGGCCCTCAAAGATAGCTTTATAGTCATCGTCATCGTTTTCGGATTCTGCCGCCTTTTCTTCTTTGAAGGGGTTTTTCAGATAATTGTTGAGTGTCTCTATCGTGTAATGCTTGGGCGGGGTGGTCTCCTTCTCTTCGGGGGAGAATGCAAAACGAATGACCTCGCCCTTCTCGAGCTTGGGTAATATCTTATCCTTTTGTGTGTAATCGTCGTACTTTGTCCAGCCTGGCGTGACGATGACCGTGCCCTTGAGCGTGAATTCCTCAAGCGTTCCGAGGTCGATCTTGATCTCAGTCTTGTCGACCGTGCACTCCTCGGAGCAGAATACCGCAACAAATCGGCGCATTATCATCGAATAGACCTTGGTCTCGTCGGCGGTGAGCTTGGCTTTATCCGGGATCTTATACGTAGGGGTCAGTGCCGAGTGAGCTTCTATTTTTGAGTCGTCAAATATTGTCTTTTTGTCCTTAAAAACGACCGGATATCCGAGCTTGCCCACGGAAGCGAGTATCTGCTTCATCTTGTCCTTCTCGGCCGTGGCAAGGTACTCGGAGTTGGTACGCGGGTATGTTACGTAACCCTCTTCGTAGAGTTTTTGAAGTATGGCAAGGCTGTCCGCCATTGACATCTTGTATTTCTTACCGAGCGCGTTCTGCAGCTTGGAGAGTGAGTAGAGCTTCGGTGCAGATACGGTGTCGCGCTTGGTCTTGACCGAGGTGACCGTCGCGTCGGTGTTCGAGTACTTCTCACAGAGTGCGCGTGCGGCACCGAGCTCGTTTGCCGCGAATTTCTTTTTGCTTTTTACCTCTATCTCCTCGCCGCGCACGTTCGTGCGTCCGACGATGGCGTAGTATTTTTCGGGTTTGAAGTTGCGTATAGCCATATCGCGGTCGTATATTGCTTTGACTATCGGAACTATGACGCGTCCCACGCGAAGCAGCGTTCCGCTCTTGAGCGTGGCATAACGCGTGAGATTCACGCCGTAGAGCCAGTCCATATATGTGCGTGCATAGCCCTCGGCGGCGAGGTTTTCATATTCGTCCTCGCTCTTCATTTCGGAGAGTGCTTTGGTGATGGTTTGCGATGTCTGGTCGGGTAGCCAGAGCCGTAGGAGCTTTTTACCGGAGACGCCTGCTTCCCTGATACACGTGCGGATGATTATCTCACCCTCGCGGTCGGAGTCTCCTGCATTTACGATAGTGTCGACGTCGGGTCTTGAGCAGAGCTCTTTTATCGTATTAAACTGACGCAATACGCCTGCGTCAACGTTTTTGTTTGAGTCGCGCTTGAGTCCGAATTTGAACTCGGACGGAAAACAGGGGAGATTCTTCATCGTCCAACCGCGCTCGCCCTCGGGCACGGGAGAATAGTCTTCTATATCTGCAAGGGAGAAAAGATGACCGAATGCGTATGTGACGATATAATTGCCGCCGACAAAAAAGTTGCCGTTTTTCTTCATATTTCCGATGGCTTCGACGATATTTCGCGCCAGACTCGGTTTTTCGGCGATGATGACAGTCATATTATCCCTCCTTTTACAATTTTACCTATATATAATATCACAAAAGAGAGAGTAAATCAAGAAAAGGTTGGAATTGTTGCAAAAACGGTTGATAAAATTCCGCGATTATGATAAACTGAAAACAGCTAAAAAAGAAAGGAGGCGGACCGATGAGAAGAACCGTTTCGATAATAACGGCGCTTATGCTGGTGTTGAGCGCACTTTTAGTCTTATTTACTTTTTCGACGTCGGCGGCACAGCTCGCTTCCGGCACGTGCGGTGACGGAGTGAACTGGGTGCTCAATGATACGGGTACTCTTACGATAAGCGGCTACGGCGCGATGTACGATTATACCGAAGGATCCGCCCCTTGGTACAGTAAGCGATATTCGATAAGCAACGCGGTCATAACAAACGGTGTCACGAACGTAGGAAGTTATGCATTTTACGATTGTACGGGCCTTTTCAGCGTTATCTTGAGTGACAGCGTAACGGTCATAGGGGATCACGCGTTTTTTTCTTGTGAGTCGCTTGCCGACGCGGCGCTCGGGAGCGGACTGACCGTCATAGAGCAGAACGCCTTTTTGGGGTGCTTGTCGCTTGAACGAATAAGTCTCCCGTCGACCTTGAACACTTTGGACGGATATGCTTTTCAAAACTGTTTGTCACTTTCCGAGATAACGGTCGATGAAAACAACAATTATTTCAGCTCTGCCGACGGAGTTCTTTTTAATAAGGATATGACCGCTCTTTTGCTCTATCCTTCACAAAAAGAGGGGAGCGCATACACTCTTCCCGACACCGTAAAAAGAATAGGAAAAACTGCATTCGCAAACAGTATGCTTGAAAGCATCAGCCTGCCGCCGAGCGTGTCTGTGATAGAATTCGGTGCATTCTGGCAATGCTATGATCTATCCGAGATAAACGTCGATCCTGCATCTGTGTATCTGACAAGCATTGACGGGGTGTTGTTTAGTAAAAACGGAAAGGTATTGATAGCCTATCCTTCGGCAAACCCGAACGAAAGCTATACCGTTCCGTCCGGAACAGCACATATCGGGGACGGTGCATTTAATGGTTGCAGCACTCTTGCGAACGTAGTGATTTCGGACGGTGCGGCATATATAGGTCACAGTGCATTTATAGATTGTACGTCGCTTAAGACGGTCGTTTTGCCCGGCAGTATAAAAGAAATGTCGGATTGGTCGTTTGCAGGATGCGCAGGGCTTGAAACTCTGACATTCAACGGTACTGTCAGTACCTGGAATAAGATCCGAAAGGCAAGCTCTTGGGGATTCCTTTCGGGAACTGAAACAGAGGTCGGAACTTTTGAGGTCGCATTTACAAATATTTCTTTCTCCGCGTCCTCGTCGGGATTGTGCGGCGACTCTCTTACCTGGTCGATCGACGGCACAGGTACGCTGAGTGTGTCCGGGACCGGCGCTATGTACAATTACAAAGCCGATTCGGTCATAACTCCACCGTGGAACAGCCGCAAGGGTGAGATAAGAAATGTTGTGATCGGCGAGGGCGTGACAAGCATAGGAGACTACGCATTTGAGTCCTGTACAAATATTCAAAATGTAATGTTAGCAGACAGCGTTGTGTATATAGGCGAGAATGCTTTTGCGCTGTGTTCTTCGCTTGGAAGCGTGACCCTGCCCGAGAGCTTAAACAGCCTGCACGCTTTAAGCTTCAGAGACTGTTATTCGCTTTATGAGATAAAGGTTGACGACAATAACAATTATTTCAGCTCGGTCGGCGGAGTCCTTTTCAATAAAGATAAGACGGTGCTTTTGCGCTATCCGCCGAATAATGCGGAAAATGCGTACATAGTTCCCGAATCGGTACGTGTGATCGCGGCACAGGCGTTTGCGTACAGCCCTATTACGGTCGTAAATATTCCGTCGGGTGTGTCGATGATAGATATGAACGCGTTTTTCGCTTCTGACAGACTTGCGACGATAAGGTTTATCGGAACCGAGCGCCAATGGAAGACGGTCGTGGGCGGCGAGTATTGGGATACCTATGCGGGTGCGAACAGCACAAAAGGCACTTACGAGCTTGTGTTTGTATCTGCCGACGATATCCTATACGGCGATGCAACAGGTGACGGAATCATTGACAACAAGGATCTTGTTCGAATCAAGAAATATCTTGCCGCATATGATTATGATACGGGTATATCCACGGTCGAAGCCGACCGTGGTGCTGATGCCACGGGTGACGGGATTATTGATAACAAGGACCTCGTGCGGCTCAAGAAGTACCTTGCGGCGTACGATTACGATACGGGAACGTCAAGCGTCGTTCTCGGACCGACTTCATAATAAAAACGGAGCGTATCACACGGTACGCTCCGTTTTTACTGTTATGTCACAGTTTTCCTTGATCTTGTATTCGTCGAAATATCTGTTTTCCATCGGTATCCAGACAGAGACAAAGCGCTCTGACTTTTCTTTGCCGTCTCTGGCGAGTATTCGCGCCTTTTGCTCTTTTGGCGAAATATCGCAAAAGATCTTTAAATCGTATACGTCGCCGAAATAGGGGTGCATACTGTATGAGCCTTCGATGAGCGTTATTTTTTTCTTTTTTACAGTTATCTTGTCCTCAAGCTTGCCCGAGGAGCAGTTGAATATATGATAAGAAAACTCGTCTTTGGCTAAGTTGTCTATGACCTCGCTTTTTAAGCGCTCATAGTGGATGTTTCCGCCCGCTTCGGAAAACCGTTCTTTTGTGCGCATATCGAAGGGAAGAAAGAAATCGTCCATATGTATGATATTGCATTCAATACGTTTTGCAAGTTCGTTTGCAAGCGTTGTTTTGCCTGCGCCTGCGTGTCCGTCTATTGCTATAATGATATTTTCTTTTGATATAGCGTTTATTTTTTGCAATATTTCTTTTGTCATAGGGACACCTCTTTTCGTGATAACAGTGTAGCACACAAAGGAGAAAATGTCAAACAAAAAAAGACGAGAAGACTCGTCCTTTTTCATTATCCTGTGTAATTAAATTACTTAACTTCAACAGTTGCGCCGGCCTCTGTGAGCTGCTTCTTGAGAGCCTCAGCCTCATCCTTGGAA
>CAYZHW010000099.1:0-6269 GCA_964478105.1 uncultured Lachnospiraceae bacterium
ACGTATGGACGATAACGTACCCCTTTTTGGGATCTGTCTCGACCTTTATCGGCTCCATAAGACCGCGGCAGGGATTTGCGCGGTCACCGGGATTTTCATCCACGTGAAGCGACCAAAGGCACTTCGGACAATGATTGCGCGAGCTGTACCCGAGCGGCTCTACCTCGTGGCCGCAATGGCCGCAGATAAAGGAGTCGTCGTTTTTCTTAAATCGCTTCTCTTCCATCAGCGTCTACCTGCCTTGATGTCCGCTATTGCCTGATTATGCTCGGAAAGCGTTCTCGAGAATATCGACGTACCGCTGCTTGACGCCACAAAGTAATAATAATTCGTAGCCTCAGGATAGAGAGCACACATTATCGCGGCGCGTCCCGGGTTTGCGATCGGTCCGGGCGGGTATCCCGCATACTTGTAGGTGTTATATGGCGACTCATACTCGGTACTGTTCAGCGTGGCGGGACGCTCGCCCGTGTCGTGATGGATCGCGTACATTATCGTCGCGTCCGATTCAAGGCGCGGGAAGTTTACGGGGTCCTTCAATCTGTTGTGGAAGACCGAGGAAACGAGCTCGTATTCGTTTGCGTATCTCGTCTCTTTTTCAATAATAGAGGCAAGCATTATGACCTCGTCGGTCGTCATTCCGAGCTCTGCCGCGCGCTCCGCAAACTGCTCGGTGTATTTGCTGTTAAAGTTCGAGAGCAGCTTGTATATAACGCGCTCCTCACTGCTGTTGAGATAGAACTCATAGGTGTCGGGGAAAAGGTAACCCTCAAGGCGGTAGAATCTGTCGGGATCGGGGTTTTCATCAAGCTCGCGTACGAAATCGTAATCGAAGGGATAATTGTTTATCGCATCGACAAATCCC
Organism: uncultured Lachnospiraceae bacterium; assembly: GCA_964478105.1. Lineage (GTDB taxonomy): Bacteria > Bacillota > Clostridia > Oscillospirales > CAG-272 > CAYZHW01. Next base: position 866 of record CAYZHW010000099.1, read on the forward strand.
TCGCGCGTGCCGATGCCCGCGTTTACGAAAAGGTCGATTATCTCATCGACGGTATGTCCCTCGGGAATGGTTATCCATACCGTTCCGTAGTCTATCTTTTCCTGAAGGGCGAGCAACAGGCTGTCATAGTTCATCGAGGGGGTAAGCTGATGCCTGCCCGAAACGAAATTGATCTCATACTCGACCTCGGTGATGTTTCCGTCCTCGTCTTTCTTTTCAACGACATACACGGCGCGAAGCTTTCCGTCCTCATCCTCGCGGTCGGCATATCCTTTGTATTTTGCGTACAATCTGAATACCTCGGGGTATTTTATTATCCCGTTTTCGGCATAGAGGGTGACGATATCCTCAAGGGTTGCGTCCTCGGGCACGTTCAGACCGATTACCTCGGTAGACTTTACAAAGCCGAAGATGTCATTTCCTACCATTACTATATAATATCCGAGCACGCCCGAGACGGCAATGACAAGGATAAGATACGCCATAGCCTTAAAAATGCTTCCTATGACCGTTCCGCGTCTCTTCTTTTTCTTCTGTCCGGGCTCTCTTTTGGGCTCGGAAGCCTTTTCTTCCTTTTTCTCAGGCTTTTTCTTTGCCTTGGGGGCGCCCTCCTTCTCGAAACCGATCAGCATCGGAGTGTCGGTTATACGGGTGTGCTGTGCATCGAGCCCGTCGTTGTCAGGCGGAAGGGGTGTTTTGTTGTTATCCATCTTTTAACCTCCTTAGGTTAATCAAGTCCGATAGAGACTATTACGAAAAGCAATATGCATACAAGGTATGTAGGAGAAAAGAGCGCTTCTGCCATTTTGCCTCTCTTTGCTTTTTTCGGCAAGACATAGGACGAATCCTTGTTCTTTTGCGAGTAGGATGCATAAAGTCTGCCCGCTTCGCCGAAGAAAGCCGCCAGAAGCAAGAGAAAGATGAGCGCGACAAGGAAGACGAAAAGCTCTTCGCTTCCTGTTGTTTCGTAGAATGCACTCATATATTTTTGCCCGAACAATCCGAACATATTATAAATAAAGTGCGCTATGACTGTCGCTATCGCCGAGCGGGTCATATAAAGCGTCATCGCAAGCACGATACCCGAGAAGAGGTATATCGGCGCGCGCTCAACATTAAAATGTATCGCGCAAAAGAGCAACGAGCTTGAAAGTACCGCCGTGAACACTCCGCAGCTCTCGTATTCGGCGCAGAGTATCGAGCGGAAGACAAATTCCTCGCATATTGCGGGAATAAGTGCAAAAGCGAATATCAGATACAGCGCATTGTCCGCCGAGCCCGTACCCGACGCGGTGTAGGTCCCGTAGAGAGAGAAACCGCCCTGAAGCTCGAAGAAATTGCCCAATATGATGCGAAGAAGCAGCTCGCCCGAGATAAGCAGAGCGGCGGAGACAAATACGCTCACCATAGCATCTGCTTTGGGCGGTGCAAGACGCAGTTTTTTTATGTAGCCCTTGCCCTTGAGCTTGCAATAGATAAGCGCGGGCAGAACAAACACTATAAGCTGCAGCACGACGAGCGCAAGATATGCGTTATCGCTCTCCGAGAGCGCCGACACATCCAGCGCGCGGGAGAAAAGCAACAAAAGCGACGACGTAAGCACGAGCAGAGGTGCGACGAAGGTCTCCTTTATCTTCACTTGCTTACCCTCACACCCTTCTCGGTGACAAGAAGGTCGACCGCGAGGTCAAATCTGCCGCGCGGAACAACGTCGAGAATGAAATCGCTGTAAACAAGACCGACCTTGCTTCCCGAAAAGCGGTGAAGAAAGCGGTCATAATACCCCTTACCGTAGCCGACGCGGTATCCCTGGCGGTCAAAAAGAAGCGCGGGAACAAAGCAGACCGCGGGGCGCACCTCATCAAAGAGGGGCGCGTCGGGGCGCGGCTCCATTATGCCGTATGTACCCGTCTCAAGCTCGTCAAGCGAAGAGACGATATGATATGTCATATTTCTTTTTTCGGGATCGCATAGGGGGAAGGCCACCTGCTTTCCGCGCGCCCACGCGATCTCTGCGATGGCGCGGACATCGATCTCGTCCGATTTCGGCGCAAAGAGCAAAACCGTCTCGGCGTGCCTGAAGCTTACAAGCGAGGTCGCGGCGGCACAGATCTTGTCGTCCATCATCTTTTTTACCCCTGCGTCAAGAGCGCGGCGCCTTTGGCCGTACACCTCGCGCAGAGCGTCTTTTTCTTTTTTGATCTCGTACATTTTTCTTTCCTTAAAATTTAATAGCAGATGCCAATTTATCCGCAGTCTCTTTTCCGTAGAGGGCAGAGATGAGCTCAAGTCCGAACTCTATCGACGCACCCATACCGACAGCGGTGATAAATCTGCCGTCGCGAACTACCTTTGCAGGCACGGGGATAGCGCCCTCAAGTGTGCCCTCGTAACCGGGATAGCAGGTCGCGCGCTTGCCGCGAAGATATCCGCGCTTGCCAAGTACCATAGGAGCGGCACAGATAGCGGCGAGATACGCATCGTTCTCATTTGCGTACGCGAGCACACTCTCGACCACCTTCGACGCATCAAGATTTGTCGCGCCGGGAAGTCCGCCGGGCAGTATTACCATATCTATATCTTCAAATGTGACCTCGTCCTCGCGAATGTCTGCCTCTACGGTAATACCGTGAGCGCCCTTTACGATGTTTCCGTTGCATCCGACCGCGACCGTCTTAACGTCCGCGCCGACGCGAAGCAGCAGGTCAAGAGGTGCTGTCGCCTCTGTTTCTTCAAATCCGTTCGCCAAAAACATATAAACCATAATATTTCCTCCGACTTATTACTTATTACTTATTACTTTTTACTTCTTACTTTTGTTTATGTCTGTCCTCTCCGAAGAAGTCCACTGTGAGCTTCTCTTTTATATCATAGCCGCCGTGCGCCCATTTATACAGCGCCTTGGGCTTGATACCGATATTGGTTATTCTTCCCGATTCGTACACATAGCCGTCGGACGCCTTCACGTTGTAGCCGTCCGCCGTGTAGTTCGGCGTACAATCGTCAAAGCCGAGCACGTACTCGAAAAGTCCGCGGCTCTTGACAAACGCCGTCTCGGGGAGCATTTCCAAATACAGCGAATAGAGTCTGTAGATGTCGCCGTCAAAACCGTCGGTATATCCCGTGTCGGCATAATCCGCCGAATAGGCTTCGTTTATATATCCGAGCCCGCGATACATCGGGAAAAGTCCGTCATTTGCGGGGATGAGCATAAGAAATTCCATTTCGTTTCGCTTCATATACTCTTCGGCATACTCGTTGAGCGCACGGAAAATTCCTCTGCCGCGCATCTTCGCATCTGTGCAGGCGGCGTAAATGAATCCGCCCTTTATTATTCTTCCCTCATTTTTCATCTCGCACCGAACGATGTTTATCATCGAGACGATCTTTTCATCCTCTTCGGCTACGACTCCGTGCACGCCCACACATCGGTAGAAATCGTGCGCGGTCGCTTCGTCGTCGCCAAAGCACTCGCACCAAAGGGGAATAAGCTCTGCGAGGTCGCCCTCTCGCATATCACGGCAGATCATACGCCCGCCGCCTCTCTTACAAGGCGCGAGATCTCCTCTACAGTAAGCGGCTCGCCGTTCTCGTAGCACTTTATACGCTTCCAGCCGAGCGTCTCGGATGCGTAGAGTGCCGCAGCGTAGCTCTTTTCAAGATGCGAGGCGTCGAGCTCGTGGATGTCCTTCTTTCTGCCCGTCGCCTCGGAGCGCGAGTTGACCAGGCGCATCGAGATATCGGGCGTCATCTCAAGGTAGATGACAGTGTCGGGCGCGGGGATGCCTATCTTGTCAAATTCGAAATCCCAAAGCCACGAGAGGAAGGCATCCCACTCTTCGCGGGGCAGCTTCGAGAGCTGATGTACCGCGTTTGCAGATGTGTAGCGGTTGGCGATGACAACAGTGTTTTCGTCCTCTATTGCCCTGCCCCAGTCCTGTCTGTAGCTTACGTATCTGTCCATTGCAAAAAAGCTTGACGCGGCGTATGCGTTCGTGTCCTCGGGGCGTGAGCCGAGCTCGCCGCCCAGATACTTGCGCACGAAAAGCGAGCTGTCCGAGGCATACATCGGGAAGTCGATAAGGACCGCCTTTTTGCCCTCTTTTTTTAAATTTTCGGCAAGAATTGCACTCTGCGTGCCCTTGCCCGAGCCGTCAAGCCCGTCTATTACGATAAATTTGCCCATTTTGCACCTCGAAGCTAAAGTAATAGGTAATAGGTAATAGTGAAAAGGTATAGTTGATTTTCGCCCGCGGCGAAAATCTTCATTACTTCTTACCTCTTACTTTTTACCTCTTACCTCGCGACAGAATGTCGCTGCGCGTCATTCTATCGCGTCTTCGTCTTTTACGACCATTTCCATATACTGCTGGCGTGTGATAAGCACCTCGCGGGGCTTCTGTCCCTCGGGGGCGGAAACAAATCCGAGCTCCTGCATACGGTCGATAAGCTTTGCGGCGCGTCCGTATCCAAGCGAGAGTCTGCGCTGAATGAGCGAGGTCGATATCTTTCCGCTCTCGATAGCAAGCTCGATCGCGGGTCTGAGCATCGGGTCGCTCTCACCGTCGCCGTCGTCGATAGATGCGGCGCCGCCCTTCTTCTGTCCGCACGCGGCGGCTTCCTTTTCAATACGTTCTATTACCTCGCGGCTGTATTCTGCGTTGCCCGCGCTCTCGCGGATGAACTCTGTCACCGCCTCGACCTCGGCGTCGGAGACGAATGCACCCTGCACACGTATCGGCTTCATAGCGCCGACGGGAGCATAGAGCATATCGCCGCGCCCGATGAGCTTTTCTGCGCCCGCCATATCAAATATGACGCGCGAGTCGGTCTGAGATGCGACCTTACAAGCGATACGCGAGGGGACGTTTGCCTTGATAAGACCCGTGATGACGTCGACCGACGGTCTTTGCGTACCGATGATAAGATGCATACCTGCGGCACGCGCCTTCTGCGCGATACGGCAGATAGACGTTTCCACCTCGTTGGAGGCTGTCATCATAAGGTCGGCAAGCTCGTCTATAACTATAACGATTCTCGGCAGCTTTTCTTTTGTGGGGTCGCCCTCTATGGCTTTGTTATAGCCGTCGAGGTTACGCACGTTCATAGACTCGATAAGGTCGAAGCGGCGTTCCATTTCCGTCACGCACCAATGGAGCGCGCCCGCCGCCTTTTTCGGGTCGAACACAACGGGCACGAGAAGGTGCGGTATGCCGTTGTAAACGTTAAGCTCTACCTTTTTGGGGTCTACGAGCACGAGCTTTACTTCGTCGGGGGTCGCCTTGTAAAGAAGGCTTACGAGAATAGTATTGATACATACGGATTTACCCGAACCCGTAGTACCGGCTATAAGCAAATGCGGCATTTTTGAAATGTCGAGGTAGAGGTTATCGCCCGAAACGCT
>CAYZHW010000100.1:0-1068 GCA_964478105.1 uncultured Lachnospiraceae bacterium
ATCGCCCCCGTACCCCCACCCCAAAAACTTTTAAGTCAATAAGATAAAACAAACAATTCGTACAGATTTTATATCTGTACGAACTGCTTGATTATAACATAAAATGCATTAAAAGATTTTGCGGGAGGGGTTCGGGGAGGGTGCTTTTATCAAAAGCACCCTCCCCGCTATTTATTCCGCTAAAGCAGCTCCAATGACGGTGCCGAACTGTGAATTTTCGGGAATGATGAAGTTCACGCCGAATATCGGCTGCATAGCCGAGAATACCTCGCGTACAGGCTTCATTGTGGTGAGATTTCCCGTGAGAACTATGTCCTTAAGCCCGAAATTGCGTGCCGCAAATATCGACATCATAGCAATAGTTTCGGAGACCATATTGACTATGCCGAGCGCAATGTCGTTTTTTGTGGCAATGTCGCTCACATTTCCAAAGTTTGCTGCCGTAAGGTCGTCCGACATATCGGAATACGATGATTTTACAATATCTCTGACACGAAGGTCGATGTTGCCGAGATCGCCGCCGGCGCAAAGCTCCTCGATGTGCTTGATCTCGCTCATACCGAGCATCTGGCGTGAGAGCCCGACAAGCGTACCGCCGCCGACACCCGTACCGCCGAGGTACTCGAGCGTGCCGTCCTTCTTTGAATGAATGAGCGCGGTGCCCGTGCCCATACTGACGACGATCGCTTCGTCAAGTCCCGAGAGGTAGATGCCGCCGCGTCCGATGCAGGAGAATTCCGGAACGTGCTCGCACTTAAGCCCGTAGAGCGGTTTTGTGATAGAAGCCGAGCCTGCACCTGTGAGCATTATGCGGTCGATATCCGAAAGCTCAAAATTATTTTCGGATGTGAAGCGTCCGAATGCGCCGTATATTGATGTTGTGGGGTCGGTCGCACGTACAAAGATCGGATTGATGAGAGTTTTTGCTCCGCCCTCATCCTTGAATCCGACGATCTTTGTCGTGCTTCCGCCAACGTCTATTCCTATTACTACTTTCATAATTGCCTTTTGCCTTTCAAATGAGAAGGTCACAGCGACCATTCTGTCATTATTCAATCATTATTTTAC
>CAYZHW010000100.1:1078-6187 GCA_964478105.1 uncultured Lachnospiraceae bacterium
ATAGTGTGATACAATATAAAAAAAGTTTATCGAGGTTGAAAATGAAGGATACACTGCAAAATAAAAAACTTTATATATTTGATATGGACGGTACGATATACCTCGGATACAACGTGTTCGGCTTCGCCGTCAAGTTTATAAAGAATCTTCGCGCGAGCGGAAGAAAAGTGCTCTTTTTCACGAACAATGCTTCCCATACATCGGATTTTTACGTTACCAAGCTTAATAAGCTCGGATTTGAGGCGACGCGCGAGGAGATAATGACCTCGGGCGACGTCACGCGCGAGTTTTTGCTCCGCCACAGAGCGGGCAAGAGCGTTTATCTCGTTGGTACTGATGAGCTCGTGGAGAATTTTAAGAACGCGGGTATAAATATTATTGGCGAAAACGAGAAGCTCGCCGATATCGGTATCACAAGCTTTGATACGTCGGTGACGTACAAGAAGCTCGAAGCTGTCTGCAGATACATCAGAGGCGGCGCCGAGTATCTTTCCACGCACCCCGATTTCAACTGTCCTACCGAGGACGGATTTATCCCGGACAGCGGTGCTATCGCCGCGCTCGTTACAGCATCTACGGGTAAGGTTCCGACCTACTTCGGTAAGCCATATTCCGAGACTGTTGATATGATCTGCGAGGTCACGGGGTTTGACAAGAGCGAGATGTGCATTTTCGGTGACAGACTTTATACCGACATCGCGCTCGGTAAGCGCCACGGCGTCACAAGCGTGCTCGTTCTCTCGGGCGAGACGACCGCAGAGGACGTTGAACGTGCAGAAGAGAAGGACAAGCCCGACTTCACCTTCCCCTCGCTTAAGGAAGTTGACGAATTGATATTTTGCTGATTTTGCGGGGCGGAACTTTTCCCCAAAGTTCCCCCCCGCACCCCTCTTCAAAAACTTTCAGAGCATTTTTATATAAAATAAGCGGTTCGTACGGATATAATATCTGTGTGAACTGCTTGCTTTTTATATTTAGTGTGAAAAATTTTTGTGAAGGGGTGCGGGGGAACACTTTTTATAAAAAGTGTTCCCCCGCCTATTAATTAGTTATCATAAAATACGTCTGTGATATCAAAGGAATATCCGCGGATCTGACCCTTGCAATCGTTGTCGTCCACAAGATAATTAACAACATAAAAGCTTCCGTCGTCAAAGCGCACCCAGCCCGAATATCCCGTATCGGCATTGATTCTGTTTCTGTCATAGGAGATCGGATAGATGACGGTAAAGTTCTTTCTTCTGTCCTTCTCCAGCGCGGTCTCAACGTCGAAGAATGCACCGAAAAGGTTTTGAGCGGGGCCGTTGAGCCAACGCAGACCGTTCTTTTCCATCTTCTTTCCGCCGCCCTGAACGTATCTGTAGGTCATAAGGATCTGTCCGTCCTCATAGAAATCGGCAACGGGGCGGTGCGCATCTCCGAAATTGGATTCGTAAACGCCTTCCCAGGTCGTGCCGTAGTCGTAGGAGAAAGCTTTTTGGCAGGAGATGCCCGAAAGAGAACACTCGCGCATAAATGCAACAAGAGTTCCCGGCTTCACCTCAAGGACGCTGACCTCGCAAAGACTGTATCTCTTGTCATCGCCGACGACCACCTCGGTCCAGGTCTTGCCGCCGTCATCACTGTAATTGAGGTATTGTATAAATCTGTCCGGCATTTCGGGGTCATCGGTACGGTGGACACCGACGATATGTCTGCCGTTCGAGAGGACTCTGTACTTGTCGGGGCATACGCCTCTGAATGGAAGCGCGCGCGGCTCTGTCCAGGTGTTTCCGTCGTCATAGGAGTACCAGGCGTGAATGTCGCTCACGTTTTTACCGTTCTCGTCAAGATGCGCATAGTTGCAGATGATAACAAGCGTGTCATCCGGAAGTCGGCTGATCCTCGGACAGTCGTACGTGCCGTTAGGTGCATCGGCGAGGGGAGTGAAGGGGATCTTCTCGCCCCAAGTCCTGCCTTTATCAGAGCTCTTTGCAAGATTAAGGCGGACATTTTTTCTGGCTCCGTGATGCAGACACTCCATAAAGACGCAGATGAGCTCGCCCGTTCTTGTCATAATAAGATCGGGAAAGTTCTCGGATGTGCCGGGGTCATTTGAAATAATATACTCTTGCTTCATTTTATTGTGACCTCTCATATTTTGCAATATAAAATAACTACAAGTTTATGATACTTTATTAGTTTGGCAAAGTCAAGATATTTTGAAAACATAGGAAAATATAACACGGTTTGCAAAAAAATACACCATCAAATTTTGATGGTGTATAAAGTATTTTTGCTTTTTAAACATTTTTGGGATAGGCTTTTTTGTCATTGGTCAAGCCTAGCAGATAGTCGACCGAGGTGTTGTGAAATATTGCAAGTTTTATAAGCACTTCTGTCGGTATATCTCTCTTGCCGAGCTCGTAGTGAGAGTATGCAACTTGTGTGCAGTTTAGATATTTTGCAATATCCGATTGTAACAGATCGCGGTCTTCGCGTAGCTCTCTTATCCTTTTATACATTTTGCACCTCTGTATAATTCATATGTCATCTACATAAAAATTATACAAAAAACAAATTGTTATATTGACAAATAAAACAAAATGTTATATAATGGAACACATCAACATACTTAACTTGGAAATCGGAGGTGCATACGTGTCGCAAATTAAAAGGGATCCTATCACGGTTTATCAATGTACATATTGTGGGAAAACAGAAATGAGAACGAGATTTCAAGGGCGTCCATTTCCGGGATACTGTCCGAGAAGAAACAATATGAAAGACGGTAAGCCGTTGCCTCACAGATGGGTAATAAACAGAAAAATTTAATTGTAAGGAGAACTGAGTATGGGACTTATAAAAGGGATTTTAAAAGTAGGAGCAAGTGCTGTTTTAGTTGCTACTGGCACAGCATCCACTATTCTCAAAGGAATGTCGGATACTGTAGGATTAGAACTTGGATCAGAGTTGTTTGGCGCAGCAAAGGACGCAAGTTTTAATGGCATTAAAAATATGTGGGATGTTGAGAGTTCTCAAGAAGATGAATATACTACCGAAGAAGAAGCCGAGCAAGCTGCTATTGATAAAGAAATACATAAACTAAAGGTGCAAGCGCTTCGTTGCAAGGAAATGGCGAATAAAACCACCGATGAAAATATGCGCGAAAATTTTATGAATCGGCACGATGACTTATTGGAGCAAGCCGAGGAATTGTCAAGAAGTCGATTTGATTAAGATTTATATTATAGTAAAGAGAGGTGAAAAGATGTGAAAAGATATTCTATTTCTTATAGATATTCCAGAGATGGCAGATCTTGGACAAGATCCAGTACAACAGTATTGGCCTCATCTAGTTCGGATGCGATTTCTCAGGTGAAATCTAGATATCCATATGTACAAGATATTCGTATTATGTCTGTGAAATAAAAATATTCGTTGATAGGAAGATTGGAAAATGATTATGACACCCGAATGCAAAAAATATTACGAAAAAACAACTGAATTACTCCTTGGGGTTTTCAAGAGATTGTGGGGAACGAAATGTTGGATGGGTAAAGAAGATTTATCGGACAGAAAAAGTAGAATACTAGTAAAAGAGATTGGTAAAGGATTCTCTAAAGAAAACATTGTGATTTGTGAGAAATTTCTAATTTTTGTGCCAAGTATTGTTATAAGCTATGATTCGCTTTACAGTTACTATTTTGACGGGGATGTTGTTAAAAACAGAATTATCAATTTTAAAGAAATAGAAGAAATCAAATATGAATTGATGCCGTGCAGAACTGCTATTGAATTAGTGACCAAAGATGGCAGGTGCAGCGAAATTTTTAACGATGTACCCGACGCTAAGACTTATTCAGAAGTTAAATCGTATGAAAATTTTGTTCATAGCGGAGCATATAAATGCCATACAATTTGTTTTTTGACGGCATTGTATGCGCTAACTGCATTATATCGTTGTGGGACAGGAGAATATGAAAAAACATACTTGAAGATTGAAAAAAATATTAATCTGTTGATTGAAAACCAAAAGAATACTGAAGATTTCAATAAAAAATATGGTGATTTTGATTCTTTTGATTTTGTATCTTGCAGGTATGATTTTGAGGAGGTTAATTATGCCCTTGACGAAATTTCTTCTGTGGCGGAGGAAGTAAGAGAGACAGAATCAATTGAAAAAAAGAACGCTTTGTGAAAAGTTTGGAAAAAGGATTTGAAAAAAATTCGAGGAGACAAAGCGGCAATATGAAAATAGGAAAAACGAATAAAATGTATTTGGCGACAAACCATTCTTAAGAGATTTAAGTTGGTTTTTATGCTACGATGTATTTAATAAAAGTATCTGAACTTCTGATAGTATATTATTTTATAGTAACTATGAAAAAGTCTGTGCAAAAAACGCACAGACTTTTTTATCTATTTGTTGAAAAGTTTTTAGGTGGGGTGTGGGGAGGACTTTTTTCAAAAAGGCCTTCCCATTGTCGTTGGCTTATCTCACCTTGCCAATGACTTTGCCCTTGCATGAAATGTCGCTGTAGTCAGCGAGCATAATGTCCTTATAGTCGGGGTTGAGCGAGATGAGGCGGTCGCCGCCGAAACGCTTGAAAAATCCCTCGCCGTCGAGCACGAAGATACCGAGCTCGCCCTCTGTAAGCGTGGGCTGTTCCTTGACTATAAGGATATCGCCGCTTGAGTATTTCGGCTCCATACTGTTGCCCGATATTCTGACCGCAAAGCTTGCATCCTTTGTCTGCTCGGAGAAGAGAATGGTGACCTCTTCGGCTTCGGCGGAATCAAGATATGTTCCGACACCTGCGGATACGGGCAGATCGTAGAGCGGGATCTTGAAGGTATTTTTCTTCTTTGTCTCGAAGGGATTTGTTCTGATAGGAAGGATCGTCGCGCTTCTCTCGGGAGCAGAATGTTCGGTTGCGATGATACGGTCGTGCTCTTTTGAGAGAATGGTGTAAACGATATCCTTGCCGTGCGAGTCGAGCGCGCGGTATTTTTTTACCATAGCGATCTCATCGCTCTCAAGGGAGATGGAATCGCTTGACGATGTTTTTCCGTAGATGAGATAATCGAGCGAGCAATCAAGCGCCTCGCATATGGATATAATATTTG
>CAYZHW010000101.1:0-6050 GCA_964478105.1 uncultured Lachnospiraceae bacterium
ATAGGACCTGTACCGTGTGTCATTCTGAGAATGTGGTTGCCCCATCTCTTAACTGCGCCTGTGTATCCGCGGCCCTTTGTGATACCGGTTACATCGACTTTGTCGCCTGCGGCGAAGGTATCGACCGATATTGTATCGCCAACGTTGTACTCTGCACTATTCTCAAGACGGAACTCCTTGAGGTACTTCTTAGGTGTTACGTTTGCCTTTACAAACTGACCCTTCTGGGGCTTTGTGAGGTGCTTTTCCTTAACATCCTCAAATCCGAGCTGAACTGCCTCATAGCCGTCCTTCTCGTTTGTCTTCTTCTGTGTAACAACACAGTTTGCTTCGATTATCGTTACCGGGATGACGTTTCCGACTTCGTCGAAAATCTGGGTCATACCGATCTTCTTACCGATAATACCTTTTTTCATTTGATTTTCCTCCTGTGGTTATTGGTTGACGCTTTGAATTTTCGCAATCACGCGACTACGCCAACATGACCTACAATGTGCCGAAGTGATTGGTTTCGGCAAGGTTTGCTTTCCGGGGTTTCTTTTTAGAGCTTGATCTCGATCTCTACGCCGGCGGGAAGTTCAAGACTCATAAGTGCCTCAACTGTCTTCTGAGACGGCTTGAGGATGTCGATAAGTCTCTTGTGTGTGCGCAGTTCAAACTGCTCACGGCTGTCCTTGTACTTGTGCACCGCACGAAGGATAGTAATGATCTCCTTCTCTGTGGGCAACGGGATAGGACCGGAAACGGTTGCACCGTTCTTCTTAGCTACGTCAACGATCTTTTCTGCTGCTGTATCGATGAGTGTGTGGTCGTAGCTCTTGAGTCTTACTCTGATTTTCTCCGAAACTGCCATTTTTTTGCCTCCTTTTTCGTTTACGTCCACTTGCTTTGCCCGCCTTATATATAATAGGTAGACACCGTTCGAGGACGTTTTTTGGAATGGGGCGAGGACTTTTAGAACACCGTTCCGGGCGTTTCTTTTTGCTCCTTACTAAAACCGGATTTTGTCAAACGCGCAAGTACAAATGACAAACTCCGGGAAAGGCAAAGCAGTAACGCCTGGGGATCCGACGCCGCTATTGCAGCATCAAATGTTCAGTTTTGCTGTCGCCCGGTTAACGGACATACTCCACGAAAATTACCCGCACAAGTGCGGCAACCTCTCGCTTCAACGCATATCAAGCCCTTCAATTATACACTAAAAGTCCCGAATATGCAAGAATTTTTTAAAAAATTGTTAATTATAATTTCGTAGAAATATGCAGAATTTTTAAAGGCATTTTTGTGCATTTTGCACAACGATTTTCTTTGGTATCTAAAACTTGTGCTAAATCAAAAACCGACCGCAAGATATTGCGGTCGGTTTTCTACCTATTTATTATATATATAGTCCGATCAGAACAAATGAAAATTTACAACAAGTGCCGCAAATACGATCGAGACCATCGAAAGAAGCTTTATAAGGATGTTTATCGCAGGCCCGGATGTATCTTTGAAGGGATCTCCGACAGTGTCTCCGACGACAGCCGCCTTGTGCTGTTCGCTTCCCTTTCCGCCGAATTCGCCGCTCTCGATGTATTTCTTCGCGTTATCCCAAGCGCCGCCTGCATTCGACATAAAGATCGCCATAAGGAATCCGGACGCCGTAGCACCGGCAAGCATACCTATAACACCGTTGTATCCCAGAAGAAGGCCTACCGCGATCGGTGTTGCAACCGCAACCACAGTCGGAAGGATCATCTCGCGAAGGCTGGCACGTGTGCAAAGGTCAACGCAGCTTGCGTAATCTGCCTCGGCTTTGCCGTCCATAAGACCAACGATCTCTTTAAATTGTCTGCGCACCTCAACGACAACGCTGTGCGCCGCGCGTCCGACAGACTCCATTGTAAGAGCCGCGAAGACAAAAGGCAGGCAAGCACCGATGAAAAGGCCGACAAGAACGGTAGGGTTCATAATGCTCATATCAAACTCGATCGCATCGCCGCCGACTTCCTTTACCTTTTCAACATAAGAAGCGATGAGTGCAAGAGCCGTGAGCGCCGCCGAACCGATGGCAAATCCCTTGCCCGTAGCCGCTGTGGTGTTACCGAGCGAGTCAAGCGCGTCCGTACGGCGTCTGACCTCAGGGTCAAGTCCTGCCATCTGTGCAATTCCGCCCGCATTATCAGCGACAGGGCCGTATGCGTCGGTCGCAAGTGTGATACCGAGAGTGGAGAGCATACCCACGGCCGCCAAAGCGATTCCGTAAAGTCCGCGTGTCGTCTCGGAAAATCCGCCCGAGAATCCGTATGCAGCAAGCACGCATGCGCAAACGATAATAACAGGAATAAGCGTGGAGATCATACCGAGGCTCACACCGCCTATAACGATAGTTGCCGTACCCGTCTGGGATGTGCCCGCCAATCTCTGTGTGGGCTTATATGTATCGGATGTGTAATATTCCGTAAAGAAACCGATAAGCACGCCGCTCACAAGTCCTGCAAGTATCGCAAAATAAATACCGATAAACTCCTTGCCGAGAAGGAACCATACAACGGGGAATGCCGCAACAGCAATAACGACCGCGCTGAAATTCGTGCCTCTGCGAAGCGCTCCCAAAAGCGTCTTCTGATCGGTACTCTCGCCCGTACGGACAAGGAATGTACCGATGATCGAAGCGATAATTCCGATCGCCGCAAGAATAAGCGGGACAGCAAGCGCTCTGAGTCTGTCGACGCTGTCGACCTTGTTGAATGCAACGACGCCGAGCGACATAGCCGAGATGATAGAGCCGACATAGGATTCATAAAGATCGGCGCCCATACCCGCAACATCACCGACATTGTCACCGACATTGTCCGCGATAACAGCAGGGTTTCTGGGATCGTCCTCGGGGATACCGGCTTCGACCTTGCCGACAAGGTCGGCACCGACGTCCGCCGCCTTTGTAAAGATACCGCCGCCGACACGCGCGAAGAGCGCCATAGACGATGCACCCATACCGAATGTGAGCATCGCGCTCGTTATATCCTCAGCGGGAAGCTTGAATACAAAATTGAGCAAGAAAAACCAAAGCGAAATATCAAAAAGTCCGAGTCCCACAACGGTAAATCCCATAACGGAACCCGCCGAAAAAGCCACGCGAAGACCTTTGTTGAGTCCATCGCGGCAAGCGTTTGCCGTTCTTGCGTTCGAGTGAGTGGCGATCTTCATTCCGACGAAGCCTGAAAGCCCCGAGAAGAATCCGCCCGTCACAAATGCAAACGGAACGAACCGGGTAATAAATCCTCCCGCGGCCATAGCAACGAGTACAACGAACATCGCGGCAAAGAATACCGAAACTATCGAGTACTGACGCTTCAAATAAGCGTTAGCACCTCTGCGGATAGATGCCGAGATCTTCTGCATCTCAGGTGTCCCCTCGGAAAACGCGAACACCTTTTTCGCGCACCAAAGAGCAAACAAGAGAGCAAAAACAGAGCCTACAAACGTAAGTAAAACCAAAAGTTTATCCATACGGATCTTTCCTCCCTTAAAAATTGCAAAAAGACATTCAAAAGTCTCTCTTTTGCAATGTCTTAGTGCTTTTTTCTCCTTTTTACTTGTGTCTATAGATTATATACCTTTTTTCTTTTGTTGTCAATGATATAATTCACATTTTCTCATTTTTTATCTCATTTTTACGGTTTTTTTCAAAAATTTGGTGCCTAAAAAGCAATATACACAATGCAGAAATGATAATTATGAACGCAATTAACAAAATCACATATATGATCCATCCCGTGTCGGGAACAGTCTCGAACACCGTATCGGTCATTTGCGAGCCTGCAACGGGGGATAGTTTCATCTCTCTCTCCTCGCACATTTTTGCAATGTCGCTTACATTCTTTTTGAGATCTATATTTTCAAAGAAGTCGTTTTTTTGCAGATCATCTCCGACAGTCGAGCGATACAATCCGTATTCGCAGGGGCTGTACTCTTTTATTTGCGACGCGGCGGTAAGAGGTGCCGCATCGGTGCCCTTTAGCCAACGCGTAAACCAGGTCCAGTGCTGTGAAAAATGGCAGCCATACCCTTCTACCGAGACCTCGTACGCCGTCTTCCCATCAAATGCCTCAAGCGGCTTGTCCCAATCCATAACGATCTTGTTTTCTTCGTAAAGATGGATGTAGGTCTTTCTTACTTCCCACACTCCGTATTTTTTTGCAGACTCGGGATAATTCTTCGCGTCAGCGGAAAGCTCGAGTGCTTTCATCAGTGTATCTGTGTTGAGAATATGTGTTCCGTGCCCGTATTCTCCTTTGATATCGTGCCCCACCACGACAAAAGGCTTGAAGCGGCGTATCATCTCGACCTGAAACTCTATAAAATCGTCCTCGGTGTAGCCCGCCCATTTGTACTGTGCAAGCGCATACGAGAGTGATTCGGAATAGAGATCGGGAAACTCACTTATAATCGGATAATTCTTCACTCCGACCGTCCAAAGGCCGTTCAACTGCTCGTGCGGACGGTTGTGTGTGTCAAAATGATGTGTGAAGTACACGACCTGCACCTCAAGTCCGAGCTCGCCCGCGTAATATGGCAATATCCCGGCAAAGAAGAGCTGTTCATCATCGGAGTGGCTTGAAAGAAGGAGCAGATCGGTCTCGCCGTCGGACGGTGATTCCCACTTCTGCACCCATGCAGGCACATCTCCTTTCGAAAAAACATATATATCGGCAAGACTTGCATCTCCGGAATCGAACGTTATCTTCAACGATTTCGTCTCACCGAGCAGTTTTTCAACGTCAATATACGCGTGCAAAAATCCGTCCTTGCCGCATATGACGCTCTCGCCCGTTTCGGAATTCTCGACAGTATACTCACCGTAAAGACGGTCAAAAACTATATACATCGATCCAATCTTCCTGTCACTCTTTACAACAAGCTCGCTTCGGTCCGATAACGTGTTATAGGTGTTATAATTACCGTCGGCAAGCCTTTTTGCCGCTGCAGGGTCGATATTTTCAAAAATATCGGCAGAAGTGAGCTCCTCTGCATCTGCCGCAGACACGCCAAGCATAGCAAAAACCACAAAAACGCACACCAGAGCGGCAAAAGTCATCCTATTTATTATATATAGCGCGTTACGCATTCTTTTCAGTCCCTTTTTGTTTGATTTTACAGATATTCTCTACAAATAATATCATATCACACAATAACTTTTTTGTCAAAAAATAATGCAAAATGAGAAGTATGTATGTTAAACTGTGAAAAATATCACATAAGAAGGCTCCAAAGTCCTTAAAACCCCTCGTTTTTTTGTATGTTGTGCACAAAGTCCGAGAGATAATTCACGATACTTTTTGTATTGACTTTTTTACATTATGTGATATAATATCAATGTGTGATATTTTTGTCAATGTGTGATTTTCTGATAAAATCGTGTGAGGTTTTGTGGAATATCGCACATAATTTGTGGAATGTCGCACAAAGTAAATACGAAACACAAAACAAAAACATAAAAAGAAAGGTGCACTATCATGAACGAGAAGTACATTCCCGTAACAAACGCAGAAGAGCTCGACGCTGCCATTGCCCGTGTCCGTGCCGCACAGAAACAATTTGCGACATACACACAGGAGCAGGTTGATGCTATCTTCTTGGCAGCAGCATCCGCTGCTAACAAAGCAAGAATCTCTCTTGCTAAGGACGCTGTAGCCGAGACAGGCATGGGCGTAGTTGAAGACAAGGTCATCAAGAACCACTATGCTGCTGAGTACATCTACAACGCATACAAAAACACCAAGACTTGCGGTGTTATCGAAGAGGACAAAGCTTTCGGTATCAAGAAGATCGCTGAGCCGATCGGCGTTATCGCTGCCGTAATTCCCACAACAAACCCCACATCCACTGCTATCTTCAAGACACTCCTTGCTCTTAAGACACGCAATGGTATCATCATCTCCCCTCACCCCAGAGCAAAGGGCTGCACGATCGCTGCCGCTAAGCTCGTACTTGAGGCTGCAGTCGCTGCAGGCGCTCCCGAGGGCATCATCGACTGGATCGACGTGCCCTCCCTGGAGATGACC
>CAYZHW010000102.1:0-6039 GCA_964478105.1 uncultured Lachnospiraceae bacterium
CCTTTGCTTCCTTACCGCATTCAGCGCAAGTTGTTGTGAAGAGCTCTCTCTGAGCCTTTCCTGCGTTCTTTCTTGCATCACGGCAAGTCTTGCATCTCTGGGGCTCGTTCTGGAAGCCTCTTTCAGCATAGAATTCCTGCTCGCCTGCTGTGAAAACGAACTCCGCTCCACATTCTTTGCATACAAGTGTTTTGTCCTGGTACATTGCTTTTTCCTCGCTTTGTAAAATGGTAGATTTTTGCCCTAAGACGGATTCAGACCGACACCTTTGAGAAAACAACGCTCTTTTTAAGCTATTTGGGCATATATAAATTGTGAAAATAAAGTGTCAGGACAAAAGCTCCTTAAGCTTTTTGCGAAGTCTGTACACTGCGTTCTCCACAGATTTATCGTTAGTTCCTAAAATATTTGCTATATCACGAGAAGAATAACCGGAAATATAAAGCCCAAAAACAGATCTCTCAAACTTTGATAAGTTCCTATTTATCAACCCATTTATCGAGTCCACACGCTCCCTGTAGATCACAAGAAGCAACGGCTCGCTTGCCGAAAGCTTTGCATCATCCTCGCTCATCATCTCGCTGTCCGAGGTGGGTATCTCTTTTCCCCTGGTCCTCTCAAGCTTGCGCAAACGCGAGATCACGCGGTTTGTCATACATATCTTGGCAAAAAGTCCGAACTCGATCTTCTCGCGGCTCAGATCATATGCCAAAACAGCATCATACAAAGCAATTACCAACTCTTGGCGGATATCCTCAATATCCTGTGTGCTGAAAACATCCGATGCACAATAACGTGAAATTATACTCTCGGTAAGCGGCGAATACATCTCTGCTATCTCAGCGAAAGACTCTTCGTTTCCTGCCGCCGTCTTCGCGATAAGCTCTTTAAGCCTGTCCTGACCGTTCACCATCTGTTTACACTTTGCCTTTTAAAATCAAATATTTTCGCACTTTTTACAAGATACCATCTTTAATTATAACATTCTTTTGTGAAATGTCAATAGTTTTTTTTACAAATTTTTTCGTGTTTTTTTGACAATTTTAATCAAAAAGATAGTCCACTTTACCCTCAAGAAGCGCACAAACACCCCTGTAGATGAGCTCGGGACGGTCACGGAAGCGGTCCTTCATTTTTTCGACACGGACTTTTGAGTCGACAGTCATCTTTATTGAGAATATCTCTTCCTTGTCTTTTAGTATGCGGCAGATCATATCGTGTCTTCCGTCCTCTCGAGGTTCGGAGAAACATTTGACCTCCGCGTTCTGCTTTTTAAATGACAAAAACCTCAATGCACTAGCTAAGCTTCGCTCCAGTATACTCGGAAGTATGTCGGTCTTGAGCGTGCGCGCGACCGCCCTTCCCTTGTCGGATACTCCGTAATACATCGTACCGTCGACCTCATCGGAAAGGATCAGGCCGTCATCGACCATCTCCGAAAAGCATTGTGCAAAATCGAAATACGCTACAAAATCGTTCTGCATCACAAGATCGTTTATCGTAACGTAATCGAGAGGATAGTTTATATTTTCAAGAAGATACAAAACAAATATCTTTACGTTTCTCTTTTCGCTCAGTACTGCGCCCATATTATTTCTCCGTTTTATTTGATATCAAGAAGCTCTTTAAAATCGTATATATAATAATCCGAAATTCCTTTTATCTCTTCAACATATTCCGCCGAAGAGTCGTCGTACACGCCGCAGACCGCCATTCCCGCACTCTTTGCCGTTTTATCAGCGTTATAATTATCGTCAAGGAAAAGCACATCTTCCACCTTCGCGCCCATCTTCTCAGCCGCCATTCTGTATATCTCGGGATCGGATTTTGTAGTGCCGAAATCCTCGCACGACCAAACATTGGTGAAAATGTCGAATATCCCGAGACGCTTTAGACAAGGATCAAGAGTAGCGTGCGGGCTTGCCGTCAGGACATTAAGATCGGCACCGTCGGCCTTCAGCTTTTTCAAGACCTCAATAACATTGCTTTTCGCCGGAATATTATATGCATACTCATCAAAAGCATATCTATGCATCGTAGCAATAAGCTCATCCTCAGGTACATTCAATCCGAGAACCTCTCTGTAATACTTTGCAGTGCCTATATATCCGAGAGGAGTTATTATCTTAACGATACCGCTGTCACGCGGCACGTTGTTCTCATCAAGTATTCTCATCATTACACCGACATATGCAGGCATTGAATCGACCAATGTTCCATCGAAATCAAAAAGATATTTTTTCATCATCGCACCTCTGTAATATGTGATCTTTCTAATTTAGACATTATACCACATTTGCGCTTCATTTTCAATAGACACAAAAAAATTGAGATTTTTGTAAATAAAAATTGATTTTATTGTATTTTTGTGTTATTATATAGGGTATAATACGTTTTCGTATGTATAAATGGAGGTTTTTTATGATAAACGTAGCCATACTCGGTTTCGGAGTGGTCGGCAGCGGCACTGCCGAAGTACTCACAATGAACAAAGAATCAATAGAGAAAAAGGTGCGCGACAGCGTCAATATAAAATACATTCTCGACCTTCGAGATTTCCCCGACAGCCCATTTTCGGACAAGATCGTACACGATTACAGCGTGATCCTGAACGATCCCGAGGTAAGTGTGGTCGCAGAGGTAATGGGCGGCTCACACCCTGCGTATGAGTTCAGTATGCAGGCTCTCTCGGCGGGCAAGAGCGTCGTCACTTCAAACAAAGAGGTTGTTGCCAACTTCGGCAAAGAGCTTCTTGCTTGTGCCGCAGAGCACGGAGTAAGATATCTTTTCGAGGCGAGTGTCGGCGGCGGTATCCCCGTGCTCTCCCCTATTATGACCGATCTCTCTGCAAATAAGATCACAGAGATAAACGGCATACTCAACGGAACGACAAACTACATTCTTACACAGATGCTCTTCTGCGGCAAGAGTTTTGACACAGCACTCAAGGAAGCCCAAGCAAAGGGTTACGCAGAGGCCAATCCCTCTGCGGATGTCGACGGCATCGACGCCTGCCGTAAGATCTGCATTCTCGCGGCACTTGCATTCGGCAAGGTCGTTAACACTGCAGATATCCCCACAGAGGGTATTACAAAGATCAGAAGCGAGGACGTGGCATTCGCATCCGAGGCGGGATACGCAGTCAAGCTTATCGGTTATACCGAAGAGATCGATGGAAAAATCGCCATTATGGTCTCGCCCAGACTCATAGCAAAGTCTAATATGCTCGCAAACATCAATGACGTATTCAACGGCGTATCTGTTAAGGGGAACGCTGTAAACGAGGTGATGTTCTACGGCCCCGGTGCGGGCAAGCTCCCCACCGCAAGCGCTGTTGTCGCAGATATGATCAACATAATGGACAACAGAGACAACAAGATTGCCTCCATCGTATGGGAGAGCGCCGATAAGAACGATATGTACGATATGACAGCATACGCATGCCGCCGTTACGTATGCGTCAAAGACGCTGCAAAGGGCGATATCGAGTCTGCATTTGGCAAGGTAGAATTCATTGGCGAAAAGAACGGTGAGCTCGCATTTATCACAGATGCGGTAAGCGAAGCTGATTTTGCAAAGCTCTCGTCCGACATTAAACTTTTGGGCGCTATCCGCGTATTATAATACCGACAGCAAATATTAAAAGGACGGCTCCGTTTCGCTGTTAACAAAAACGGACCGACACTTTATGATATATGTTTTTAAGAGGTATACGCGGAATCTCGCTTGATGATAATATTTCGGCTGTCGTGTTCGGTTCAAAAGGAAGAGCTGCTCCTATTGAACTGACACGGCAGCTTCTTTCTTATAACACCGACGATCCCGATACGCTGATACTGACGCCCGCAGGAGAGCTTATGCTCGTTACAAGCAAAGAGCAAAACCTTAATATCCGAAGCAGCTTCCCCAACGCCCGCTTTCTCTGCGGACTTTCAAAGCTTTCCGTCTGCGGCGTCTGTATGAACAGCGTCGGCGCAAAGATACACCACACGCTTTTTGAGCACGGCGTCAATGTGCTTGGAATCTCGATGTGCGACATAGCGGTCTCGTTTATAATAAACGCCGAAGACTCGGAGCGTGCAGTCTCTGCGGTGCGAGAAAATTTCATTTTAGAGGTTTGAAAAACAGATCTGTCTCGCGCTTGACCGAGTGATGCATAAGGCACAGCGCGATCAGATTTATCACCGTCATACCGCCGAGCGCAAGATCGGTGATCTCCCACGTGATCTCGGGCGCGGCAACGGCACCGAGCACAACAAAGACAAAATACACGCACAAATAAAGCGTACCGGGCGCCTTTGCACGCGAAAAATATCCCACGCACTCAAGCCCGTACTGCGCCCAGCAGATGACCGTTGCAAATGCAAACAAAAAGACAGATACTGCGAGCACGTACGATGACCAATCCCCGAGCGAAGCTTCAAAAGCTCTGACAGTGAGCATCACGCCCTCGCCCCGCGACACGTATGAATCTCCGTACGAAAGCAGAATGACAAACGCCGTCATACTGCAAAGCACGATAGTGTCAAAGAAAACTTCAAATATTCCCCAAAAGCCCTGCTCTGCGGGGCTTTTTTCGTTTGACGCGGCATAGGCGATGGGCGAAGTACCGCACCCCGCTTCATTGGAAAGAAGTCCGCGCATCGTACCGAACCGAAGAGAACGGCTAAGCAAAAATCCCAAAATGCCGCCCACCGCCCCCTCGGGCGAGAACGCACCTTCAAATATCATTCCAAAAACGCCGGGCAGTCCGTCAATGTTGCGCACGATCACAAGCAAAGCCATTATCATATACGCAACCGACATTATCGGCACGAGTTTTTCGGTCACACGCGACAAAAACACCGCTCCCGACGACACGGCAAAAAGGGCGAGCACCGCGCCCGCAAATCCCGTCACAAGCGGCGGCACTCCCGCAACGTCACGCAGTATATCCGCCGCAGCGCTTATTTGTATCACACCGCCCATACCAAGTCCGTTTATTATGCACAAAACACAAAACAGCGCGGCGGCAAAGGATGCGACCTTACCGCCCCCAAGTCCTTCTTTTATATAATACATCGCGCCGCCGTGGCTTCTGTTCTCATCGGTCCTTCGGTATTTCACAGCAAGCACGATTTCCGCATATTTTAATATCATGGCAAACAGCGCACTTATCCACATCCAAAAGACAGCGCCCGCACCGCCCAGCGTTATCGCGCTCGCAACGCCGACGATATTCCCCACTCCGAGCGTCCCCGCAAGTGCGACAGTCGCCGCGCGAAAGGGAGATATCCCCTTCTCGGAACGTTTTTTGAACATTGAACGTAGTATCTTTATCGGATGCCTTATGTAAAAAAACTTCAGCGAGACCGAATAATATATCCCCGCGAAAATAAGAAGGACGGGCACCGCGGGACCGAATACGAATGAGTTTAAAAATTCTATGATCTCCATTTTTGGCTCCAAACAGTTTTTGTTAATATTTTATTGTTTATCCGTGCATCATATGCAGAACTCTTCCTTAATTGTTAAATAAATGTGAATGTTTAAAAAAATAACAAAAAAATGCTTGATTTTTTTTGCGTGTGTAGTATAATAGTTTTAGCACTCAAAAAGCCAGAGTGCTAAAACTTTGAAAAAAATATATACTTATCATAAGGAGGATATGAAAAATGACTCTTAAACCCTTAGCTGACCGCGTTGTAGTAAAGCTCGTAGAAGCAGAAGAAACAACAAAGGCAGGTATCATTCTCACGGCTGCCGCAAAGGAAAAGCCCCAGATCGCAGAGGTCATCGCAGTAGGCCCCGGCGGACTTGTTGACAGCAAGGAAGTTGAAATGACAGTAAAAGTCGGAGATAAAGTTATCACCGCTAAATATTCGGGCACAGAAGTAAAGTGCGACGGTACAGAGTACATCATCGTAAGACAGGGCGACATTCTCGCCATCGTTGAATAATTTTATTTGGAGGAAAGATTATTATGGCAAAGGATATTCTCTATGGAACAGACGCAAGAAACGCCCTTCTTCGCGGCGTTGATAAGCTTGCTGATACAGT
>CAYZHW010000103.1:0-6009 GCA_964478105.1 uncultured Lachnospiraceae bacterium
CTATTTCAGAAACTGCGATAACCCAGCCAAGGCCTCCCGCACATTCCGCAATTTCGTCCAAAGATGCGGGATCGCAAAGACGCAGATGCGTAAGTATCGCGCTCTCAAGCCTTGACATATCGGAAGGAATAATGTTTTTATACACATCAAAAACTTCTTTGGGCATACAACCTGCAAGCTTATCTGTGCTATTGCTGTAAATAAGCGAGCGCAGAGCGGTAGCCGACGGGTTTTGTGTGCCAGAGACCTTAGTGTCGTTGTAGTCATCTCCTACACGCGCAAGCGTTATCGGAACGATATTACTTTTTTTCGCAAGCAGGGCTTTCACATATTCTACCGCAAGAATATTGTTAGGCGAGTCAAGAACACCCCGATCTTTGTACATTCTATAATACAACTCTTCCCTGAGCGAAGCATATCCCTCGGCTCTGCCCGTCAGCCGAGCATCCTCAAGAGCGGATATAAATGCCTCTGAGGTGAGATTTTTTGCCGTCGATGTGATCTTCTCTATGTCGCCGCACTCGCTTCCGAATGAGAGCATATTGATACAACCGAGAGAATCAGCGATATGCACCCCCGCGGATGCGAAATATTCGGCTCCGGCACAGGAATACGGGAACGGCAACTCAAGCACAAGATCGGCACCGCCGAGTATCGCCGCACGCGCACGTTCAAATTTTGAGGTTATTGCCGCTTCGCCGCGCTGTGTATAGTTTCCGCTCATAATACAGACGATGCCGACGTCTTGGTATTCTTCTCGCAGCGTGTTTATCTGGTACGCGTGACCGTTGTGGAAAGGATTATATTCACATATTATGGCAATATTCTTCATATTTTCACTTTTCCTTTTTCGATTTTTTATTTTTGTATTGAAATTTTTGAGAATTAGGTGTATAATAATGGTTGTATATTTTACATTTGGAGGATAAAACTAATGTACGTACTTGTTGTTAATGCCGGAAGCAGCTCCCTTAAGTACCAGCTTTTTAATACAGAGACAAACTCTGTTATGGCAAAGGGTATTTGCGAGCGTATCGGCATAGACGGAAAAATTTCTCACAAGCAGCTCGAGAAGGGTCTTAAGTATGAGGCTGACCTTCCTATGAAGGATCACTCCGA
This sequence comes from uncultured Lachnospiraceae bacterium, assembly GCA_964478105.1. Classification (GTDB taxonomy): domain Bacteria; phylum Bacillota; class Clostridia; order Oscillospirales; family CAG-272; genus CAYZHW01. The sequence continues at coordinate 1,120 of CAYZHW010000103.1, forward strand.
GGCTACAAAGATCGTTGTTGAAACACTCACAAGCGATGAGTGGGGCTGCATCAAATCTATGGATGAGATCGAGGCAGTCGGACACAGAATCGTGCACGGCGGCGCTTACTTCTCCGAGTCTGTTATCGTAACAGACGAAGTCGTTGCAAAGCTTGAGCTCTGCAAGGATATCGCGCCTCTTCACACAGGTCCCCACCTTATGGGTATCGCAGGATGCACTGCAGTAATGCCTAACACACCTCAGGTGCTTGTATTTGACACAGCATTCCATCAGACAATGCCTGCACACGCTTATATGTACCCCATTCCCCACGCTATGTACGAGAAGTACAAGATCCGCCGTTACGGCTTCCACGGAACGAGCCACAAGTTTGTTTCCGGCGAGATGATCAAGATCCTCGGCGGCAAGGCTGAGGGCACAAAGATCGTTACATGCCACCTTGGAAACGGCTCGTCCATTTCTGCTGTTAAGGACGGCAAGGTAATCGACACAAGTATGGGCTTCACACCCCTTGACGGTGTTATTATGGGCTCTCGTTGCGGATCTATCGACCCCGCGATCGTTCCCTTCATTATGGAGAAGGAGGGCTTCACACCTTCCGAGATGAACAACTTTATGAACAAGCAGTGCGGATTCTTGGGTGTTTCCGAAGTTTCGTCCGACTCCCGTGACCTTGAGAATGCTATCGCAGAGGGCAATGACCAGGCTAAGCTTGCAGTTGATATCCTCGTATATCAGATCAAGAAGTACATCGGCTCCTATGCAGCAGCGATGAACGGTCTTGACGCGATCGTATTTACTGCAGGTATCGGTGAGAACAACTTTGCGCTCCGTGAGGCTGTATGCAAGAATATGGAATTCTACGGCATCGAGATCGACACAGAGGTCAACACAAAAGCTCATCACCAGCCCGACATCATCAAGCTCTCGACAGAGAACTCGAAGGTAAAGGTATACCTCATTCCCACAAACGAAGAGCTCGTTATCGCATCCGATACAGAGCGCCTCGTAAAAGGACTCAAGAAATAAGAATTTATAAAATTGCCGCCGCAAGGCGGCAATTTTTTATCTTAAAAAATCCGGCAACCTTCTTATTTCGGCTGAACGGAAATCCTCTGCCATAACCGACTTCATCTTTTCTTTTTCCGCTCCCAGATACAATGAATACTCATAAAACAATCTGTATGCATCGGCTTGTCCTATCGCGGTGATGGGACGGCCGTCTTTTTCTTTTATATAATGCGCCAGCCCCTCGTAAAACTTAAAGGGAGAATCAATATATGAGAGCGCACACCCGAGCGAGTGGCAAAAATGTCCGCTCTCGTAATATCTCTTCAGCAGTGCCGCTATATCCTCGAGCAGATAGATCTCGTCGTAAGTGATATCATCAGATGCAAGCACGGTGTACGGCGGCTTGGAAAGATACTTATATCCGTATTTTTCGGCATCATAACGAAGGCGCGTGCCGTGAAGCAATTTCAAAAATCCAAGCTGGAGCATATCACAATTGCCGTAAAGCGCGTCAAAAGACTCGCCGAAGCGCTCATAACTCTCATACGGCAGTCCCGCGATAAGGTCGACGTGGACGTGCATATTCCCAAAATCACAAATACGTTTTACGTTCTCTATAACAGCGTCGGGCAAGATGTGCCTTGATACCTCTGCAAGAGTACGGGGATTCGTGCTCTGCAGACCGATCTCAAGCTGTATCTTCCCTTTCGGCATTCCCTTGAGTATATCAAAGCTCTCCTCGTTTAAAAGCGATGCACAGATCTCAAAATGATATGTCTTTGTATATTTTTCGTCATAAAGCGCGCGCCATATTGTATTAGCGCGTTTTATGTCAAAGTTAAATGTGCGGTCGACAAATTTTATTATGTCAAACTTGTGGGGCAGTTTTTCAAACTCCATAAGATCATCGAGCGTTTTTTCGGCAGTTTTTGCCTTGACGCCGTGTATACTTGACGAGAGACAATAACTGCAGTTATACGGACATCCTCGCGAGGATTCGTAATACAGCATCATAGAATCAAGGCATATGTCGTCGCGGTCGTAAAGTATGCCGTCTCTCTCAAAGTCTTTGTGCGGTTTCCCTTGGATGACCCGCTCGGCGGGGCACTTGCCCGAATAATATTCAGAACAGAGCTCAGAAAAAGAAATTTCGCCCTCTCCGCAGATTATATGATCGATAAAGGCACAATCATCAAATCGCTCGGTCGCAAATGACACCTCAGGGCCGCCGAAAACTATTATCGAGTCGGGCAGAAGCGTTTTTAAGTCGGCGGCTATGCGAAGCATATCCGTAAGATTCCATATGTAGACCGAAAAGCTGTATATATCTGCGCGCTCGGCATAAAGCTCGTGCAAAATCGCATCCTGTCTGTCGCGAAGATTCTTCTCTATTATCTTTACGTCATAGCCCAAGCGCAAAAGCGGTTCGCGCAAGCATCGAACCGCTAAATTGGTATGAACATATGAAGCGCCGAGCGCAAAGAGCACGATCTTCAACTTCCGCGACCTCCGAATAAAAGATTCTTTCTCTTATTCTACCATATTTTTATATTTTTCACAATAGCCAATGATCTTATTTGTCCACTCTTTCGTCGCTTTTTCTTTTGCGTCAAAATCCATTGCCGCAATGTATATCTCCTCAAGCTCAAAATGTGTCTCTCTTACCCTTTGCAGCCTTTCTTTTGCCTCATCGAGAAGCGCATCACGGCATCGCGCCGAAAACTTGACTCTTCCCTTTATCTCGGCAAATTTATCTTTATCAACAAATCTCGCCATATTGATCGTCTTTTCGTTCTCTCCCAACGCTCTTCTCTCATCTGTAACCGTAAACGAAACAAAAAGAGTCGGGAAATAGAGCGCATCTATTATATCGGGCTCGACAGGAGAGTACGAACAGTGTACAGGCAGCTTTTTCTCGAGTGCCTTTTTGTATATATGTGCAAAAATAATATACGCGCTCTCCGCATGATCGAGAATATAGTAATGCTTCTTTGCCTTCTTTGCAAATGTATCAAAGCCGACCTCGCCCTTCATACCGACCGAGTTTACTATTCTCGTTTTCTTCTCGAAGCCTTCCCCGTCGGGGATGCGTGCAAAGATACGCGACACCGCGGCGCGAAGCTTTGGTATGTTAACGCATTCATACACCTCTCGCCTTATCTCACTTGATACCAAATTCGATGCCTCAAGGAATCTGTACGCCTCGCGGTACGCGCGGCTCTTTTGATCGCAAAGCGCAATTATTTTATCTCTGTGCGGTAAGAGTGCCGATTCGTCCCAGAATTCGCCGAGATTTATTATCTCGTCCACGCTTCCCGGATAGCTCGGGTCAACGCTGTGCGGCGGCGTACCGTCGACAATAGCGCAAAGACCGTCTCCGATTATTATTCCGTCGAGAGAATCGGGGTCGGACGAGCAGTAAAAATGATCAACTGCGAATCCACCTTTCTCGGCTGCTTCGGCAACCTCTTTCATAAATCGGCTCTTGCCCGTCCCGGGACCTCCCTTTAGTATATACAATCTGCCAAGATCCCGCGCAGCAAAGATGTCACTGAAATAGTTTTTAAATCCGCGCGCCGAGTTTGACGCCGCAAAATATTTATCTACTTGAGAGTATTCTATTTTTTCTGCCACAAAAATGTCTCCTTTGCTCTCTTGATGTGCATTTTTCATCTGCAATAATATATATTATGCTTGTTTTCTTTAAATGTTATAATAAAAAAGAAAAATCCGTCGGATAATATCCGACGGATTTTTCTTTTATTTCACATATTTATCTTCGACCTGTTCGTATATATTATTGAGACGCGAGACCCACATCACAGCGCACACGGCGGCGACAGCGAGGTTTATCATCCAGATAAACTCAACGTTTATCACAAGCACGTGATATGCAATATTCGAGAAAGCCGAAAGTACGGAGATCACAAGGCCTTCAACGAGACCTTTTTTGAGAAGTCTCTTCTCTTCCTCGCCGTAGCGTCTTGCATAAGCCGAAGAAGTATTCTCCGAAACGTATCCCGTATGCTCTTTCACAAGCGACAAAAGCACATAAAAGACACAGACGATAAATGCGATATAGAAAGCGGATTCGATCACTGCACCGATACAAATATAGCTGTAGGCGTGGTAGACGTCATAGTCTTTGTCGATGTGCGTGATATCAAAATTGTTTACAAAATACATACTGTACAGCCAATTAAGCAAAGACACGATACCGTAGACAGCGCCCGCAAAAACTGCAAGCTTGGATATTTTCAAGTATCTGTACAGAAGTGCAAAGCCGCAGACAAACAGTACCGCAGATATGATCTCAGGTATAAGGTTCACGTCGTACACGTAGAAATCCACGCCCAGACCAAAAGCGAAGCAAAGTGTCACAAGCGCCGCCTTTATGCGTCTTCTTGTGAAGAGGTCGGTATTTGGCAGGACCTCCCTGCGATAGATATCGATAAGTTTTGAGATAAACGGGGTATCCTTTTGCAATCTGCGCACAAACGAGATCATTCTGCAAAGCCAAACGATACCGAGGATGATTATAACTATTGAAGCCAGGACTCTGAAATGGGGTTGGAAATGGTTGATATCGACAACGTAGGTCTCAACATATCCGAGCGAGCCGTAATTTGAGTTTGAGAGCGAAGTGAGCTCGGGCATTATTACCAATATCTCTTTTAAGACAAAGAAGACTATCGTAAAATTCTTGAGTTTTTCGGTGAGTGTTTTTCCGTAGATCTTTCTTTTATAAAAGACCGATTCTCCGTCGTAGCGCGTGCCAAGGTATATGATACCTTCAAAAAAGCCGTTCCACGCAGGGATAAGGACGATAAGATCTATTATCGCAAATGAGAATGTCAGGACAAGTCCGAAGGTTGCCT
>CAYZHW010000104.1:0-5966 GCA_964478105.1 uncultured Lachnospiraceae bacterium
AATGAATTTGATTGCTACGGCTACATCACTTTCAATACCGCTAATTGAATATATTTCTCCTCTGAGATGTTCTGTAGAGATCCGCTCACCTACATCGTTCTTCCAGCCTGCCGTAACAGATACGTCCGATATCTTATTGCCGATTTTTTCTTCGTCTATAACTTTGCCACCGATGTAGGACGAAAATTCTCCTTCATCAATATTATAGACATATTCCTTCTCCAATTTGTTTTCACCCGGAGTAATTGGCGGCATAGGAGTACTTGGAACATCAAACATCATTGGTAACAAGGTTGCGCCTGCCGTTATTAAAAGAGCAAAGCATGCAGCAACTGCTCCCCATCTTAGCCGCACTTTCTTTTTCGTATGTCCTGCTGCGCTGCTTATTAATTCATCGTCAATATATTCGATAGCATTAACGATCCTTGGAGTTTTCATATTTCGATACCTTCCTTGATTAAGTATTCTTTTAGTTTCCTTCTGGTGCGGTGCAACATATTCTTGACCTTGCTTTCGCTAAAACCGTATCGGCGAGCTATATCGTTGATAGAATCAAAAAAATAGTATTTGCGAATAAAGACGTTACGCGCTTCATCTTTTTCGGTGTACAAGAAACTGTTTATGCATTTTCCGATATCTTTATCACTTACTCCGTCTTTAATGCTTTCGTCGGGAAGCATTTCGGATAGTTCATCGAGCGAAACAAGCACTGCTTGCGAGCGTTTTTGTCTTGACCGCGTTTCGAGTTTCTTGAGCGAAATATTTCTTGCGATTCTGCACACAAATGCCATAAGATTGTTCGGACGTGTAGGCGGAATAGCGTTCCACACTCCGACAAAAGTATCATTAACACATTCTTCTGCATCCTCGTTGTTGTTAAGAATGTTATAAGCGATATTATGACACAGCTTTCCGTATCTTACGTCTGTTTCCTTGATCGCATTTTCATCCCGAGCAAAGTACAGTTCTATGATAGCAGTATCATTCATTGTTATTCACCTCCCTTGTTTACCTGAAAGCGCTTTCATCAATTAAGTACGTTTTTTTGGACATTCGTCTCAGAATATCAAAAACACCGCAAGAAAATTCCTGCGGTGTGGTTTTTTAACCTTTGAAGGGGTTTGCTTCGCCTACGCTTTTGAGTGCTGCGATAGCAGTAGCAGGATCAGCCGCCTTGAACACGGACGAGCCTGCAACGATAACGTCGGCTCCGTTTTGTGTAAGCGATGCGATGTTGTCGGGGGTGATACCGCCGTCTACCTCAATCTGAAGGGAAGTGAGTCCAAGCTCATTTGCCTTGCGGCGAAGAGCGGCTATCTTGGGAAGTGTTTCGGGAATGAGCTTCTGTCCGCCAAATCCCGGTTCGACCGTCATAACAAGCACCATATCGACCTTATCAAGAAGATCGAAGATCGCCTCGGGAGCCGTTGCAGGCTTTATTGATACCGATGCCTTGATGCCCTTGCTTTTTATGTAATTAATAGCGCCGAGCGGATCGGCACAGCTCTCATAATGTATCGTGATGATATCCGCGCCTGCCTTAATGTAATCGTCGATGTAACGAATAGGGTCATTTATCATAAGATGTACGTCGAAAACAAGAGAGCTCTTATTTCTTATAGATTCAATGACGCAGGGGCCAAAGCTGATATTGGGCACAAAAGCGCCGTCCATAACGTCCAGGTGGAGATATTGTGCACCGCCGTCTTCAATTTTTTTTATGCTTGCGGCAAGTTCTGAAAAATCGGCGGCGAGCACCGAGGGGGAAATGTATATCATAATATATGCCTTTCTTTTTGTAGATAATTTTTTTGATTGGTGTTTGCAAAAACATTTTGCCGAAGACAAGGAATAAATATCGTGTTTTTCTTTTACTTTCGAAAAAGGAAAAATACACAGAGTGACCGATACTCGCCGAGTCCATATTATGGTAATAGGCAAATGCTTTTGCCGTGGGTTTTAAGATCCGCCGCCGATAATACGCAAGGGAAGTTAAAGGTAAGGGAAGTGCATGTTTTTTGCGTAGGGTCGGCGCTGTAAGGTCGCTCCGTCGTAATGACGGGGCGATCGTTTTTATTGGAGCAAGCACACTGCGTGTGCCGCAATTCCGAGTTTTTCTCCTGTAAAACCGAGACCTTCCTCGGTCGTTGCCTTGATATTTACCTGTGAAGGATCGATACCGAAGGCGGATGCAATATTCTCCTTCATTTGCATTATATAGGGTGAGAGCTTGGGGACCTGAGCGATTACTGTTGCATCTATGTTTGCGATATTCATACCGGCTTTTTCTAAAAGCAAAACGATCTTGCGTGCAAGAAGTATACTCGAAATACCCTTGTAGAGAGGGTCGGTATCGGGAAAATGATATCCGATATCGCGCTCGCCGAGTGCTCCGAGAACAGCGTCCATTACAGCGTGAACAAGAACATCTGCATCAGAGTGTCCGAGAAGACCAAACTCATAATCAATTTTTACACCGCCGAGTATAAGCTCACGCCCTGGCGCAAAGCGGTGTACGTCGTATCCGTGTCCTATTCTCACTCTGTCTCACCTCGTCTTTTTAATATCATCTCGCCAATCTTAAGATCGTGCGGCGTAGTGATCTTTATGTTTTCTTCGCTTGCCTCGACAAGCTTGACTCTGAATCCCGCTTCTTCCGCAAGCATACAGTCATCTGTGGCACTTATACCTTTTTCCAGCGCCGAGTAAGCAGCGGCACGATATAGGTTCACTTTAAAAACCTGCGGTGTCTGAGCGTGCCAGAGGCGCGAACGGTCGACCGTGTGCTCGATGTATCCTTTCGAGTCGGCGTACTTCGCCGTGTCTTTTGCGGGAACAGCCGCACATACCGCATCGTATTTGAAAGCGGCACGGATGGTGTCGTTTATTATTTTTTCGGTCACAAAACATCGTGCGCCGTCGTGGATGGCTACATAATCAGCCTTGGCGGATATCTTTTCAAAGCCGTTTAGGACCGACTCTTGCCGTGTAGCACCGCCTGCGGTGATGCACACGAGTTTATTAATTGAATGATCTTTTTTGAATTCCTTGTATCGTTCGGTCTCATCTTCTTTTGCAACAACAATGATCTCATTGATATATTCGTTTTTTTCGAAAGCAAGAAGCGTATGAACGATGACCGGAATACCGTTCAAGGTCATCATTTGCTTGGTGGTGGCACTGCCCATTCTCGATGAGCTTCCTCCGGCAACTATAATGGCTGACACAAAGTGCTTTGAGTCACACTTGCCCATTACCGCTCGAAAGAGATCGGATATCTTGTTCGACATCTCGCTCATTTTTGCAATTCCTTTTCCATTATCATATTGACGCGGACAGCGTGCTTGCCGCCTTCAAATTCGGTCTTGATAAAAAGATCAACTATGTCGCAGGCAAGCCCTTCGCCTACAATGCGCTCACCGAAGCAGATGATGTTTGCATCGTTGTGCATACGTGTCATACGTGCGCTGAATGTGTCAGAGCAGCAGGCTGCGCGAATGCCCTTATGCTTGTTTGCAGCCATAGACATCCCGATCCCCGTCCCGCACACAAGTATACCGCGCTCGTACTCTCCGCTTGCAACAGCCTCGGCTACTTTACCTGCGTAATCAGGATAATTGCAACTATCGGTAGAGTAGGTTCCTACATCTGTCGGATCGTATCCCTGTTCCTTAAGATGTGCTATAACCTTATTTTTAAGATTGAATCCTGCGTGATCGGATCCGATTACAATTTTCATATGAAATCTCCTTTTTGTACGGAAATGTTTTCTCGTTATTCTCCGTTTTTTTCATTTCGCTGACGCTCCGCCTGCGAGGGGCGAAGATAAGTGGGGGCGATGGACTTATCATCCTTTGCTTCGCCGCGGCTGTACGCCTTGAGCGCACATACTGCAACAGAGAGTGCATTTGTGTATCTTAGAAGCTCGGGTGTTTCCTTCGGTTTGATTTTTGTAAAGCTTTCGAGCGTTATACCGTACCCGTCTCCGCAAAGATAGATCTTATCATTTGCCATAGCCGCAAGCTCTTCTTCAAGCTCTGATATCGCAACAGCTCTGTCGGGAGTAAGTCGCTCTATTTTTTGATCTTTACAAGAAAACAGTGCGGTATATACCTGCGAACGGCGTGCATTCATAACAGGGCATATTATGCCGTCAAAACCCACGAGATTCTGTGCGAGTGCTTCAAGTGTTGATATCTCGATGCAGGGCTTATTTTGCGCAAGAGCAAGACCTTTTATCGTTGCCGCTCCGATTCTTACTCCGGTAAAAGATCCCGGACCTGCTGTGAAAGCAAAGAGGTCTATATCCGAGACAGCAACTCCTGTTTGTGATAGTATGTGTTCTATCGCGGGAAGCAGGGTTTGGCTGTGTGTTAGTCCTGTGTTTGAAATGTGGATCGAGAGCAACTTTTCATCCTCTGTGAGAGCTGCGGACATTGATGTTGCTGTGCTGTCTATTGCAAGAATTTTCATAATGTTCCTCGTTTAGCAGATTTTTGCCGATATAAGCCTTTCGTCGGGTGTATCAAGCGATGTTTTCGAAATGGATACGCGGATGTATGAATCAGGAAGTGCGTATTCAATGTTTTCGCTCCATTCAACAAGACATACAGCGCTTTTTTCTATGTATTCATAATATCCTATTGAATACAGGTCATCATCGTCAATGATACGGTACATATCAAAGTGATATATCGGAAGTTTTCCCGCCGTATATTCGTGAACGATGCTGTACGTCGGACTTGATATCTTGGCGCCGGGGGAGAGGCGCGAGATGAACCCGCGGATAAACACGGTCTTTCCCACGCCCAGATCCCCGGAAAATGCAATATATTTGGGTAAGCTTGTGTCGCTTATGATCTTGTCGGCAAGAGATGCGCCGAGATCTTCGGTCTCTTTTTCCGATTTCGTTATAAGCTCAAATATAGTTTCTTTCATCGTGATCAGAAGAGTCCTACAGTATTTCCGTTTTCGTCGATATCGATCTTGTTTGCGGCAGGCACCTTGGGAAGTCCGGGCATCGTCATAATATCACCTGTGAGGGCTACGATAAATCCTGCGCCCGCAGAGAGCTTGACATCGCGTACCGTCATATTAAATCCTTCGGGCTTACCGAGCTTTGCAGGATCGTCGGAAAGCGAATACTGTGTCTTTGCAACGCAAACAGGAAGCTTGTCCTGTCCGAGATTTTCGATATCCTTGATAGCTTTTTCTGCAGCTGCTGTGAAGATAACACCGTCTGCGCGGTAGATCTCGCGTGCAATGATACCGAGTTTTTCTTTGATTGGGAGCTTTTCATCGTAGAGAGGAGTATAGTTTGCTTCGCCCTTTTCAATTATAGCGCATACCTTTTCTGCAAGATCCATACCGCCTTCGCCGCCCTTTGCAAACACTTCGGCAAGCGATACGGGAACATTCATATCTTCGCAGAACTCCTTGATGTATGCGATCTCCGCATCGGAATCCGTGTGGAATCTGTTGATGGCAACGACAACAGGAAGGTTGTATTTTTTCATATTCTCAATGTGGGTTTTAAGATTCACGATACCTGCTCTCAGCGCATCAACATTCTCGGTTGTAAGCTCTGTCTTAGGGACGCCGCCGTTGTATTTGAGCGCGCGAATAGTAGCAACTATAACGACACAGTCGGGACGAAGTCCGGCATAACGACACTTAATGTCAAGGAATTTTTCAGCTCCGAGGTCTGCGCCGAATCCTGCTTCGGTGATAGTATAATCAGCAAGCTTAAGCGAGAGCTTGGTAGCCTGAACAGAGTTGCAACCGTGTGCAATGTTCGCAAAAGGACCGCCGTGCATAAACGCGGGGGTGTTCTCAAGAGTTTGAACAAGGTTGGGCTTGATAGCATCTTTAAGAAGCACAGCCATTGCTCCGACGGCACCGAGGTCGCGGGCGTAGATGGGGGTATTATCAAGCGAATAAGCGACAAGAATGTTTCCTAGTCTTAC
>CAYZHW010000105.1:0-3084 GCA_964478105.1 uncultured Lachnospiraceae bacterium
TAGAGCTTGTGAGAAGCGGCACGCCCAACATCGTCTGCATCCAGCCCTTTGCGTGCTTACCCAATCACGTGGTCGGCAAGGGCGTTATCAAGGCGATAAAGAAGGAGTATCCCGAAGCAAACATTGCGGCGGTCGACTACGATCCAGGCGCGTCCGAGGTCAATCAGCTCAACCGCATTAAGCTGATGCTCTCGACGGCAAAAGAAAATCTGAGCAAAAGATCGGAAAAATCGCCCGATATGGAAAAGATTTACAAATAATTCATACATCACAAATATAATTGTAAGATAATATAAGTAGAGTAAATTAAAGAAAAGCGGCACATAAAGGAGTAACCACAATCAATGTTAGAGCTTAGAAATATCACAAAGGACTACCCTGCGGGCGGCGACACGGTACACGCGCTGCGCGGGATAGACCTCTCATTTAGGGAAAGCGAATTTGTGTCCATCCTCGGCCCGTCGGGCTGCGGAAAGACGACAATGCTCAACATCATCGGCGGACTTGACGGCTACAGTGACGGCGACCTTATAATCAACGGAAAATCGACCAAGGATTTTCGCGACCGCGACTGGGATTCCTACAGAAACCACTCGGTAGGCTTCGTTTTCCAGAGCTACAACCTCATTCCGCACCAGTCGGTGCTCCAGAATGTTGAGATCGCGCTCTCGCTCTCGGGTGTGGGCAAATCCGAGCGCAAAAAGCGCGCAAAAGAGGCGCTCGAGCGTGTCGGCCTTGGCGATCAGTTAAAGAAAAAGCCGTCCGAGATGTCGGGCGGACAGATGCAGAGAGTTGCTATCGCGCGTGCGCTTGTCAACAATCCCGACATCATCCTTGCCGACGAGCCGACGGGCGCGCTCGACACCGAGACCAGCGTTCAGGTAATGGACATTCTCAAAGAGGTGGCGCGCGACAGGCTGGTCATTATGGTAACGCACAACCCCGAGCTTGCCGAAAAGTATTCGACGAGGATAATCCGTATGCTCGACGGAGTCATAACAGACGACACCGCTCCCCTCTCGGATAAAGAAAGGGCAGAGCTTTCTCCTCAAAAGAGTGCGGACGGCAATGACAAATACGCGAAGAAGCCCTCGATGTCGCTTGCGACCTCGTTCGGTCTCTCGCTAAAGAATCTTTTTACCAAAAAAGGCAGAACGATGCTCACCAGCTTTGCGGGAAGCATCGGTATCATCGGTATCGCGCTGATCACCGCGGTCTCGCAGGGTATGACGGCGTATATCGACCACGTCCAGGAGACGACACTCTCGTCCTATCCGCTCACGCTCGAATCGCAGACCGTCGATATGACGGCGATGATGCAAAGCTTTATGTCGGCGGGCTCGGGCATCGACCACGACACCGACGCGATCTACAAAGATCCGATAATCGCCGATATGGTCAGCGCTCTCTCAAAGCTTGAGACAAGCGAAAACGATCTTAAATCCTTCAAGGCTTATCTTGAAGCCGAGCTTGCAAAAGAGGATTCATCTCTGGCAGACGCTATGAGCGGCGTACAGTACACCTACTCGATCACACCCACCGTCTACACCAAGAACGCCGACGGCGAGATCATCAAGAGCGACACGGGCGAACTTATGGGTGAGATGATCGGTGACTTTATGATGCAGGTCAGCGGCGATGAAGATGCCGCAAACACAGGCAATATGATGGCAAATTCCCCCATGATGAGCTCGCCTCTTATGAGCTCTATGGGTCAGATGAATATGTGGCAGGAGCTTCTGCCCGGTCTTGAGAACGGCGATCCCATAAGCGATCTGCTCGAAGAGCAGTACGATGTGATCTACGGAAGCTGGCCGAACAGCCGCGAGGAGATCGTGCTCGTCGTCAACGAGAAGAACGAGCTTGACGACCTCACGCTGTATGCACTCGGCCTGCTCTCGAGATCCGAGATCGACGCAATAATCGACGCGGCGGCATCGGGTAAGGAGCTTGCTCCCGACGGCAAGAAATGGAGCTATGAAGAGATCTGCCAAATGACCTTCAAGGTCGTTCTCCCCTACGATTGCTACACCGAGACAAACGGTATTTTCGTCGATGTCAGCGAAAATGAAAATATGATGAAGATGCTCTATGAGGACGCGCTTGAGCTTCGCGTCGTCGGTATCATCCGCCCGAACGAGGACGCCGAGACGACGATGCTCACGGGCTCGCTCGGATACACGCACCTTCTTACCGAATATATTATCGAAGAGGCGAACAACTCGCCCGTTGTCAAGGCACAGACAGCCGATCCCACGCTTGACGTGCTCACGGGTCTTCCCTTTGAGTCGGCTACAGGCTCTATGACCGACGCCGAGTGCGCATCAGAGCTTCGCGCGTATATCGCTTCGCTCGGAACAGCCGACAAGGCTGAGGTATACCTCACCGTACAGTGCCTTAAGGCAGAGGCTGCGGAACTTGATGCTCAGGTCGACGCGGCTCTGGCGGGTATGCAGGACAAGGATATGCTTGTAGAGCAGATAAGCTCGTCCATTGCAACTCAAATGGGCATCGACGCAGAGCAGATAAAGGAACAGCTCGCCGCACTCTCGCTCGAGGAGCTTAAAGAAATGCTCCGCCCCGCAATAGAGGAGCAGGTCAGCGCCGCGATCGCCGCACAGGTGCGCGCGGGATATGCCGAAGTCCCCGCAGAGATGCTCGCCGCGATGCTTGATACAGAATCGGCAAGCTACACCGACGCCGAGTGCGCCGCGTATTACAAAGAGGTGACGGTATTCTCCGACTCGACTTACGAGGAGAATCTCGCCGCTATCGGCTATGCTTCGCTCGACACGCCCGCGACCATCAATCTTTATGCTTCGTCCTTTGAAAACAAGGATGTCATCGTCGATATGATCTCGTCCTACAACGACACGGTCGGTGAAGAGGCGAAGATCGCTTACACCGATTATCTCGGTATTATGATGTCGTCTATCACGGTCATCATCAATGCTATTACCTATGTGCTTATCGCGTTCGTCGCAATATCGCTCGTCGTTTCTTCGATTATGATCGGCGTTATCACGCTCATCTCGGTGCAGGAGCGCACGAAGGAGATCGGTGTTCTTCGCGCGATCGGTGCGT
>CAYZHW010000105.1:3094-5926 GCA_964478105.1 uncultured Lachnospiraceae bacterium
AAGAAAAATGTCTCGAGTATGTTCAATGCCGAGACGGTCATTATCGGCTTTACCTCGGGTGCGCTCGGTGTTATTATCACATACGTCCTCTGCATCCCGATCAATATGATACTCCACCATTTTACGGGTATTCCCAATCTTAACGCTTATCTTCCTATAGAGGCGGGCCTGCTGCTCGTCGCCATAAGCGTCGTGCTCACACTCTTCTCGGGCATCATTCCCTCGAGAAGCGCCGCAAAGAAAGACCCCGTAGTAGCATTAAGAAGCGAATAATAAGGCGGGGGGCGACCTTTTTTATAAAAAAGGTCGCCCCCCGTCCTATCTATTTATCTCTTATTTCTTCTCAGTTGCAAGAGCAGCAGAAGATAAGAAGAAGTGCGATGATGATTATCCACATTCCGTTATCGTCGAAAAGGTTGCAAAGGCAGTTGTTATTCATAGGTCAGTTATCCTCCGTTGTTTTATGGAGCATCATTTGCTCCTCGGTATTATAGTATGAACACGGAGAGCTTTGGTGAATGTCTGCTTTTGATTTTTTTATTTTTTCTTTTATTAGTATGGATTAATTTAAAAAAATATGTTATCATTAGAGCAGAAAAAAACAAAAGGAGAAGGATTATGGATTTTTTGACACTTGCGCAAAAGCGCTACTCGGTGCGCTCATTTTCGGATAAAAAGGTAACGCCCGAGCATCTTGATTACATTCTCAAAGCAGGCAGAGTCGCCAACAGCGCGAAGAATCTCCAGCCGCAATACATCTATGTCGTACAGAGCGAAGAGAAGCTTGATAAGATAAAAAACGTTTGCCGCGTGTTCGGCTCCGGCACTGTTCTCGTCTGCTGCGGAAAGCGTGAGATAGCATGGAACAATCCCTTCTCGGGGCACAACAGCGCCGAGATGGACGTCTCGATATGCACCACGCATATGATGCTTGCCGCCACCGAAATAGGTGTGGGCAGCACGTGGGTATGCTACTTCGACCCCGAGAAGCTCTCCGCCGAGCTTGAGCTTCCCGAGGATATAACTCCCTATTGCCTCTTGCCCTTGGGCTACGCCGACGGAAGCGAGGCATCTGCCCCGTCTGTACGCCACAACGACAGAAAAGCGCTCACAGAGACAGTCGAATATATTTAAAAAGGGCGACCCCGTAAAGCAGTTTTACAAAAAGAAAAGAGACATATTGCTCCGGCAATATGTCTCTTATTTTTATCTTTTTACTCTCGCGTTGCCCTTCCAGATAGACCAGATCTGGTCTTCGCTTGCAGGCTGTGCGTAGTCGGTCAAAAAGGTTGTCGCAAGAGCGCCCGACGCCCAAGCGAATTTGACCCACTCTTCGCTCTCCCATCCGCGTAAGATCGAATAGAGCAGACCGCCGACGAATCCGTCGCCGCCGCCGATACGGTCGAGTACACGGATCTCACGAAGAGGCTCAACGTGCCACTTTCCGTCGACGAACAGGATCGCGCCCCACATATGAGCGTTTGCGTTAAGCACCTCGCGCAATGTTGTCGCATAGACCGACGCGTTGGGATACGCTTCTCTTACGCGTCCGATCATTTCCTTGAAGCTCTCTATCTTAGCGCCGATGTCCTTGCCGCCCGCCTCGGGTCCTTTGACGCCAAGGCAAAGCTGGAAGTCCTCTTCGTTTCCGATAAGCACGTCGGATACGCTTGCTATCTCAGAGAAGATCGCCGAAAGCTCCTCTTCTCTGCCCGCCCAGAAGGACGCGCGGTAGTTGAGGTCAAAGGAGATGAGCGTGCCGTACTTCTTCGCCTCGCGCGCAAGGTTAAGGCAAAATTCGCTTGTCTCGGGCGAGAGCGCCGCGATAAGACCCGAGAGGTGAAGCATCTGAACACCCTCTTCGCCAAAGATTCGCTCGAGGTCGAAATCCTTGAGGTTGAGTGTTCTGCCGACCTCGCCCGCGCGGTCGTTGAGGACTGTAGGGCCTCTCATACCGTAACCGCTGTCAGCGATGTTGAACTGGTGGCGGTATCCCCAGGGTCCGCCCTGAGGAACGTCCTTGCCCTCAAAATCCATACCTCTGTGACGCAGGTCGGACTTGATAAAGCTTGCAATGGGGCTGTCTTTTACAAATGTTGTGAGCACCTTTACGGGAAGTCCGAGATAGGACGAGATGCTCGCGACGTTGGTCTCGGCGCTTGTCGCTTGCATAATATACGTGTTGCCCGTGCCGACAGGCTGACCGTCGGGGGGAGTTATACGAACACCCATACTTGTGGGAACGACGAGCGCATATTTACAATTTTTACGAAGCTCTTTCATAGTTATGACCATAGCTTTTGCTTTTGCAAAAGCTTCCTTTCTCTTTGGGAATTGGGGCAGGTTTGCGGCAAAAGCCGCAAAACCGTGTTTGAAAATTTATTTTCAGACTTCTGTCTCTTTAAGCGTTGTATTGGCTTGCCGAGGTGTTTCCGCCCTCGCCTGTCCAGTTGGTATGGAAGAACTGACCTCTGGGCGCATCGGTTCTCTCGTATGTGTGAGCGCCGAAGTAGTCTCTCTGACCCTGGAGAAGGTTTGCGGGAAGGTTTGCGCAACGGTAACCGTCGTAGTAGCAGAGCGCCGTTGTCATTGCGGGAACGGGGATACCGTTTGTAAGAGCGGCAGCGCAAACGCGTCTGATGCCTGCCTGTCCCTTTTCAACGGCTGCTGTAAAGTAGGGATCGAGGAGAAGGTTTGTGAGCTCGGGATTCTTGTCAAAAGCTTCCTTGATCTTACCGAGGAATACGCTTCTGATGATGCATCCGCCGCGCCACATAAGCGCGATGCCGCCGTAGTTGAGATTCCAATTATATGTCTTAGCCGCGCTTCTCA
>CAYZHW010000106.1:0-5877 GCA_964478105.1 uncultured Lachnospiraceae bacterium
TCCGAGCGCTTTGGAGAGGATGACCGAGCATTCCTCGATACGCTTAATAAGCTTGTCCGAGATATTTTGGGGAGGATACATAGCAATGGAGTCACCGCTGTGTACGCCCGCGCGCTCAATATGCTCCATAATACCGGGTATAAGGACATCGACACCGTCCGAGATAACGTCGACTTCGACCTCTGTACCACTCATATACTTGTCTATAAGAACGGGGTTCTCGATGTTCTGTGCGAGGATAAGATCCATATACTGCTCGACCGCTTCATCGTTATACGCAATAGTCATATTCTGACCGCCGATAACGTAAGAAGGACGAAGGAGTACGGGGTATCCGATGCTGTTTGCAGCCTCAAAAGCCTCTGCCTTTGTCATAACGCTCATAGCGACAGGACGCTTGATCTCAAACTTGTTGAGCAGTGCATCAAACTTCTCTCTGTCCTCTGCGGTATCGATACCTTCGGCAGATGTTCCGAGGATGCGGATGTTGTTTTCGTCAAGGAACTTAACGAGCTTGATAGCCGTCTGTCCGCCAAAGGCCGTAACTACGCCGTAAGGCTTCTCCTTGAGAATAACGCCGTAAACATCCTCAGCCGAAAGAGGCTCAAAGTAAAGTCTGTCTGAGACGTCAAAGTCTGTGGAGACAGTCTCGGGGTTGTTATTGATGATAATGACCTCGTAGCCTAGCTCTTTAAGGGTCTTTGCGCAATGTACAGAAGAATAGTCGAATTCGATTCCCTGTCCGATTCTGATAGGACCGGAGCCGAGGACGATGATCTTTTCTTTCTTTTCGTCGATAAGCTCTTTTGCCTCACAGGCTCTGTCGTATACAGAGTAGAAGTAAGGTGTCTCAGCCGCGAATTCACCAGCGCAGGTATCGACCATCTTGTAAGACGGGTAGATCGGATTTTTGACCTTTTCACCCGAGATGCGCTCGAGTGCCGCGTTGGGATAACCGAGCTTCTTACCCTTTACATAGAGCTCGTCGGTAAGATTGCCCTTTATGGAATCTTCATATTTTATAAGGTTAGCTATTTTATTTATAAAGAACTTGTCAACTCTTGTAATAGCATTGATCTCATCTACCGAGATGCCCTCACGAAGAGCTTTGTAGATAGCAAAGATACGAAGATCGTCCATCTCAGCGAGCTTCTTACGTGTATCAACGCCCTCAAGATTGGGGTTGTAAAGCGTATCAAGCGAAATTTCCGAACCGCGGATAGCTTTGAGAAGAGCCATCTCGAAGTTCTCGCCGATAGCCATAACCTCGCCCGTTGCCTTCATCTGTGTTCCGAGCTTACGCGATGCCTGGGTGAATTTATCGAAGGGCCACTTGGGCATCTTTACGACAACATAGTCAATAGCAGGTTCAAAGCAAGCGCAGGTCTTACCTGTTACATCGTTTGTGATCTCATCAAGCGTATAGCCGAGCGCGATCTTTGTTGTTACCTTTGCGATCGGGTATCCTGTTGCCTTACTTGCAAGTGCAGAAGAACGCGATACGCGGGGGTTTACTTCAATTACGAAATACTCTGTGCTGTCGGGCGAGAGTGCGAACTGGCAGTTGCATCCGCCTTCGATCTCGAGTGCCGTAATGATATCAAGTGCCGCTGTCGAAAGCATTGTATACTCTTTGCTTGTAAGCGTGAGAGTAGGTGCGACAACAATACTGTCACCCGTATGTACGCCGACGGGGTCGATATTTTCCATTGAGCAGACGGTGATAGCGTTCCCCTTAGAGTCACGCATAACCTCAAACTCAACTTCCTTCCATCCGAAGATATATTTTTCTATAAGGACCTGATTTATAGGAGAGAGCGAGATACCGTTTGCAGCTGTTGTAGCAAGCTGATCGCGGTCGTATGCAACGCCGCCGCCTGCGCCGCCGAGCGTGAATGCAGGACGGACGATTACCGGGTAGCCAATTCTGTCAGCGATAGCAAGGCAGGTCTCAACATCGTGAGCTGTATCAGAGGGGATAGTCGGCTGCTTGATAGCATCCATTGTATCCTTGAATATCTGTCTGTCCTCTGCCTTGTCGATAGCCTCGGCATTAGTACCGATAAGCTTTACGCCTTCCTGCTCAAGGAAGCCTTCCTTTGCAAGTTGCATTGCAATGGTAAGACCGGTCTGTCCGCCAAGACCTGCAAGCAGGCTGTCGGGTTTTTCTTTCTTTATGATTCTCTTTACTGTTTCGGCATTAAGGGGCTCAAGGTATATCTCGTCCGCCATTGTAAAGTCGGTCATAATTGTCGCGGGGTTAGAGTTTACGAGAACAACGTTTATTCCCTCACTCTTAAGTACGCGGCACGCCTGTGCGCCCGCGTAGTCAAACTCAGCCGCCTGACCGATGACAATAGGACCTGAACCGATAACAAGAACTTTTTTAATATCTGAATTTCTGGGCATTGGTAGGTCCTCCTTACATTAATTTTGTGAATTTATCTACGAGAAAGCTTGTGTCGTGCGGACCGCCGCAAGCCTCGGGTACAAACTGTACCGAGAAGGAGCCGCAAGCACACTCGATTCCCTCACAGGTCTTATCGTTTGCGTTAACGAAAGCAACTTTAAGTTTCTCTGGAGGCGAGCCCTCGACAACAGCGTAGCCGTGATTTTGGCTCGTGATGTAAGTTCTGCCTGTTTCGACCATAGTCACAGGCTGATTTGCGCCTCTGTGTCCGTAGGGGAGCTTTGCGGTATCTGCACCGAGCGCAAGAGCGAACATCTGGTGTCCGAGTCCGATGCCGAATATCGGCAGCTTGCCGCAGAGCTTCTTTATCTCTTCGATGCAAGCTGTATTTTCCTTGGGATCTCCGGGACCGTTTGAAAGAACGAGTCCGCTATAATTTCCTGCAAGTATATCCTCAGCCTTTGTATCATAGGGGTATACAGTAACATCGCATCCCTTGGAGTTAAGCATTTCTATAGTGCTTCTCTTTTCGCCGTAGTCGATCATTGCAACGTTGTATTTTGCACCGTCAGCCTTGTAGGTCTTTATCTCTTTTGTACTTACTGCCGCAACAGCGCCCTTGACAGAATAATTCTTTATCGCGTCAAAGTCAACATTGTCCTTGTTCGTTGTAATAAGTGCGTTCATTGTGCCGTTATCCCGAAGCACACGTGTTATCTCTCTTGTGTCTGCGCCGGCAATGCCGACGATCTTGTTTGCTATGAGGTAATCCTCAAGCTTTCCTTCGCAGCGGAAGTTTGAAGGCTCGTCGCAGAGTTCTTTTACTATGTATGCGCTAAGCCATACACCCTCGCTCTCTGCGTCCTCTGTGACCGTTCCGTAGTTACCTATCATCGGGAAGGTCGCAAGGACTGCCTGTCCGTAGTTTGTGGGGTCTGTAAGAAGCTTATTGTAGCCGACCATCGATGTCGTGAAAACAAGCTCGGATATTACTTCCTTTTCGTATCCGAAAAGCTCACCTTCAAAGATCAAGCCATTCTCAAGAATGATATATCCCTTTTTCATTAATGCTTTCACCTCACATTTTATTTCATCAAAAGTACCATTACCGCTTTTTGAGCGTGGAGACGGTTTTCTGCCTCGTCGAAGATCTCATCTGCGTGAGCCTCGAATACCTCGGCTGTTATCTCCTCTTCTCTGTGCGCAGGCAAGCAGTGAAGGACCATTGCATCGTCCTTTGCATAGCTCATAGTCCGGGCGTTTATCTGGTATCCCTCAAATGCGGCGCGTCTTATTGCTGCCTCATCCTCCTGACCCATAGAAGCCCAAACATCTGTATAGAGTACATCTGCATCCTTTGCCGCTGTCGCAATATCGCTCGTGCAAACGAAATCCCCGTTTTCGTTCGCCCATTTCATGATCTCGGGATCGGGCTTATAATTATCGGGGCAGGCTATGCTCACGCTCATACCCATCTTGATGCATCCGACGATGAGCGAGTTTGCCATATTATTTCCGTCGCCGACGAAGCATAGCTTCTGGCCCTTGAGCGAGCCTCTGTGCTCTCTTATCGTCATAAGATCGGCAAGCACCTGGCAGGGGTGTGCAAAATCGGTAAGTCCGTTGATTATCGGGATCGAACCGAGTCTTGCCATATCCTCGACCTCACTCTGATCGAAGGTACGGATCATAATACCGTCAAGGTAACGCGAAAGCACTCTGATAGTATCGTGTGTGCTCTCTCCGCGTCCGATCTGAAGATCATTTGAGGAGAGGAAGAGCGCGTTTCCGCCGAGCTCATACATACCTACCTCGAAGGATACTCTCGTTCTTGTGGAAGATTTTTTGAAGATCATTCCAAGCGTTTTGCCGGCAAGAGGCTTGTTGTTGATTCCGTTCTTCTTCTCATACTTGAGCTGGTCGGCGAGATTAAGTATCTCATTTATCTCATCCGTCGAAAGATCCAATAATTTTAAAAGATGATTCATAGCCTATCCTTCCTTATTTCTCTATTATTTTTACAAGTTTTTCTATAGCACGAACAAGAAGATCCATATCGATATTCAGTGCGGGAAGAAGTCTAACCTTATCCTTGGCACTGAGCACAAGGACTCCCTCTTCCATACATTCAGCAATGATCTCCTTTGCGGGGCGAGATGTCTTTATTCCAAGCATAAGCCCCATTCCAGTAACGCTCTCAACGCCCTTTGCAGCGGAGAGTGTTTTTACTATATAATCACTCTTCTCTTTTACTCCGGCAAGAAGCTTATCATCGATGCGCGAGATGACGTTATAAGCGCCCGCCGCACATATCGGATTCCCGCCGAAGGTCGAGCCGTGTGTGCCCGCTGAGAGAGTGTCTTTTACCTTTTCACCAAGCATAACCGCGCCGATCGGAAGTCCGCCGCCGAGTCCCTTTGCGGTAGAGACGATATCGGGTGTGATCCCGAAGCTTTGATATGCATAAAGAGTGCCGCATCTGCCGTTGCCGGTCTGTACTTCGTCGACAACAAGAAGAATGTCCTCTTCCTTGCACTTTTTCGCAACGGCTTCGACATATTCACGTGTAAGAGCGTTAACGCCGCCCTCGCCCTGTACCATCTCTATCATAACGGCACAGCACTCTTTGTCCATTTTCGCAAGCGTGTCCTCGATATTGTTTGCCTCAGCATAATCAAATCCGCCGACAAACGGGAAGAAATAATTGTGAAACACGTCCTGCCCCGTTGCCGAGAGTGTTGCTACCGTTCTTCCGTGGAAGGAATTTTTGAGGGTAACTATCTTATTTCTGCCCTCGCCATACTTGTCGAATGAATATTTGCGCGCCGCCTTGATCGCACCCTCGTTTGCCTCTGCTCCCGAGTTGCCGAAGAAGACTTTTTTCATACCCGTTTTTACGCACAAAAGCTCCGCAAGCTTTGCCTGCGGCGCTGTGTAGTATAGATTTGATGTATGCGCAAAATGGCCGAGCTGAGCGATCACCGCCTCGGTCCACTCTTTATCGCAAAGACCGAAAACATTGGTTGCGATGCCTGAGCCCAAGTCGATGTACTCTTTACCGTTTATATCGTAAACAAGGCTTCCTTTACCGCGCTCTATCGCAATGCCGAACCTTGCATATGTGTTGGCTACATATTCTTTATCTATCGAAAAAATATCCATATTGTTCCTCTTTATCAAACAAACATCGTGCCGATACCTTCATCGGTAAGCATTTCTACGATTATCGAATGCGGTACTCTTCCGTCAATTATAAACACCTTTTTGACTCCGCGGCGTACTGCCTCAATGCAGCAATCCACCTTCGGGATCATACCGCCGGAGATAATCCCGTCGCGGTAAAGAAGCGGTGCTTCACTGACATTGATCTCGCGGATAATGGAGCTTTCATCATCCTTATCGCGCAGGATTCCGCAGATGTCGGTCATCGAGATAAGGCTCTCTGCCTTAAGCGAGGACGCGATCCT
>CAYZHW010000107.1:0-5775 GCA_964478105.1 uncultured Lachnospiraceae bacterium
ACATCTTCATTCCCGGATATCACATCACAAAGTTCATCGAGCACCGCACTCAGCTCTCCTGCGCCGCGTTTGTCGGCAGTGTTATGTCTGTATCGGTTAAAGGACAGGTTTCTTGTGATCTTTCCTAAAAATGCCGAAAGTATACCGGGTCTGTGCGGCGGGATTGAATTCCAGGCTAAAAGATATGTATCGTTGACACATTCCTCGGCGTCTTCTCTGCTTGAAAGTATGTTCTTTGCTATCGCGGTGCAATAGTTTCCGTACTTATCAGCGGTCGCAGGTATCGCACTCTCATCTCTGTCCCAGTACAAGCTTATTATTTTTGCATCATCCAACAATATCGCTCCTTTCTTTTTCCCTTTCACCCATATAGACAATTTTTGCTCCAAAATCTCACACATATTATATCATAATCGCTCTGACGAAAGGAGATTTGCGGTGTTTTGCTTTTTGCAAAACCGACCGTGTTCAGCGGTTGAGCAAAGCTCTCAACGCAGCTGACCTTGCCGAAACGATCTGCTATCGCTTAATGCTGCGTTTATTATATCATACAAGTTGCAAAATTTTCTCGCTTGTGCTAAAATATGTGTATCACATTGTTTCGGAGGGTGAATATGGATTTTTCGATTCTTGCACCTGCTAAGATAAATCTTTTTCTTGATATAACCGGCCGCCGCAAAAACGGCTACCACGATATAAAAAGTATTATGCAAAGCATCGATCTTTGCGATGTGCTCACATTCTGTGAGTCTGACACCTTCTCACTTTCCTGCACGGACAAAGATCTTGCCTGCGACAAGACAAACCTTGTATGGCGTGCGGCAGATGCTTTTTTTGAAGCGGCAAAGATAAACAAAAAAAACGTAAAGATCACCATAGAAAAAAACATCCCTATGGCGGCAGGACTTGCGGGCGGCAGCGCCGACTGCGCCGCCGCACTTGTGGGATTGAATAAGTTTTACGGCTCCCCGCTTACCGAAGACGCGCTTTTGTCGCTCGGTGCTGCGCTCGGTGCAGATGTCCCGTTTTGCATCAAGGTCGGCACTTATATAACCGAAGGAATAGGCGATGTGCTCACAAAAGCACCGTCTATGCCCGATTGCACACTTGTTGTCGCAAAAGATCTCTCTGACGGAGTCTCAACCCCTGCGGCATACAAAGCGCTTGATACTAAATACAACAATTTTACATCAAGAATGCCCAACGAAAAGGGATACAGAAGTATTATCTCGGCGCTTGACGCAAACTCGCCAAAGCGTTGCGCCTCAGCACTCTACAACATATTTGAAGACGTTATACTGCCCGAGCACGAAAGTGTATCAAAAATAAAAAAAGCTATGACAGACGGCGGTGCTCTCGCCTCGCTTATGAGCGGAAGCGGTCCGTCGGTCTTCGGCATTTTTGACGATAAAGAAAAGGCAGATACTATATGTAAACTTCTAAAGCAGACAGGCATATTCGCCGCCGTCTGCCGACCGACAGAAAAGAGGTAAATAACAAAGAAAAGATATCCGAGTATTTTTAACGATGCGCTTGCTCCCGTTACCCCCGGGCCTTCAAGCTCAAACACCTGCGGCCCTTCGAGGATCGCACGCGTATGCCGCCAGCTGTTCGGCAAAAAGCCGAGCAAGCTCACAGTCGAAATATCCACCAAGGGAAATCTTATAATATCCTATCTCGGAATGAGGACAGATATGGCATTTCTTAACGGCACACTCGGCAGAGACTGCACACACGAGCGTTTTACAAAAGCTTTTGAGGATGCAAAAGCCGAGGGGATAGAAATGGAGTCCCGCTTCAGAGATGACCTGCCCGGTATCCCCACCCATATGGCAATACTGACATTGGAAGATGAGAGCGGCGATAAAATGGAATTCAAGTCGATATCTGCTGGCGGCGGTGCTTTTGTTATAGAATCGGTCAACGGGTGTCCTATCAACATAGAGGGAGAGCACGAAGAGTTCCTGCTGTTCACCGACATCCTAAATGAAAATGAGATAAATGCTCTCACAGAAACAGCAAAGACATTTCCCAGTTTCAATGGTGCCGGTTGGAGCGCCGGAGAGGGATTCGGCATACTAAATATAAAAACAGATACGCCCGTATCTGCAGAGCTTGCAGATAAGCTTGCTTCTATGAACGGCGCGAGATATTGGCGCGCCGCGCATCCCGAGCTTGACGTGGTCGCAAGCGCCTCAAGAAAGCCGCTTTTCGAGACCACGTCAGAGATGATCGAATACGAAAAAAAGAGCGGACTTCCGCTTTGGAAGATCGCGGTGCAATATGAGATGTCGCTTTCCGGTTGGAGCGAGGAAAAAGTGCTCGACTACGCCCGTGAGCGTTGGGAGATCATAAAAGCGTCCATTGAAGGCGGATTTGCTCCAGGCAACGATATGAACGGTATCGTATCCGCCTGCGCACCGCGTGTACGCGATGCTTTCAGCGGCGGTGAGCTCATTCCTATGGGAATGGTCGACGTAGGTGCACCCGTATCGCTCTCTATTATGGAATACAGCAACTGTTCGGGCATCATCACCTGTATCCCGACGGGAGGTTCATCAGGCGTTGTCCCAGGTGCGCTTTTGGGAGCTGCCAAAACTATGGGCAAGACCGAGGAAGATACCATTCGCGCTTATGGTCGCGGGACTTATGGGCACATTTATGGAGCCGACGAAATATCTCGGTGCGCTCGGATGTCAGGCAGAGATAGGCTGTGCTGCGGGTATGGCGGCGGCGTGACTTATCTCTCTTATCGGCGGAACCACATCGCAGGCGTGTGCAGCAGCGGTTATGGCGATACAGAGTCTTATGGGACTGCTCTGCGACAAGATAGGCGGACTTGTTCAAGTGCCCTGCCTCAGCCGTAATATGACCGCGGTTGCGATCGCAGGCGTGTGCGCAAACGCCACTATGGCTGGAGTTGAGTCACTTGTTCCGCTTGAGGAAACCATAGATTCTATGCTGAAAAGCGGTTCGGTCATCAGAGAGACCGGACTCAACCGAATGGGCGCATGTGCAACGGCAACAGGTTGCCGCCTTGCCTGCGAGCAAAAGGAAAGAAATAAGAAAATGAGATAAAAACATCCCAAGTGCATTTTTGCACTTGGGATGTTTCTTATTTTTTGATATCCTTTACAAAGGCTTCAATACGCTCAAGCGCGGCAGTGATGTGCTTTATCGAATATGCGTAGGAGATTCTTGCAAAGCCCTCCCCGCATTCTCCGAATGCCGTACCGGGAACAATAGCAACCTTGTGCTCATAGAGGAGCCGCTCGGCAAATTCGTCGCTCGACATACCGAATGCGCCTATCTTCGGATAGATATAGAACGCGCCCTCGGGCTCGAAACACTCAATGCCGATGGTCTTGAGTCCATCGTAGATATATCTGCGGCGGCGGTCGTATTCTTCTACCATCATCTGCACATCCTCGTCGCCGTTTGTCATTGCCTCAATAGCCGCAAATTGACTAAGCGTAGGTGCGCACATGATCGCAAACTGGTGGATCTTAAGCATCTGGCGAGATATAGGCTCGGGCGCGCAGATATAACCGAGACGCCAACCTGTCATAGCGTACGCCTTCGAGAATCCGCTTGCCACTATAGTGCGCTCACGCATTCCGTCAAGAGAAGCAAAAGATGTATGTTTTCTGCCGTATGTAAGCTCGGCGTAGATCTCGTCTGTGAGGACCATTATGTTGGTATCGCGTATAACATCGGCGATCTTCTCAAGGTCTTCCTTTGTCATAATAGCGCCCGTGGGATTGCTCGGATAAGGAAGTATAAGCAGCTTTGTCTTGGGCGTGATAGCAGAGCGAAGAGCCTCGGGTGTGAGCTTGAAGCGGTCCTCTTCGGTGGTGTTGATGATGACCGGCACACCGTCCGCCATACGCACAAGCGGATCGTAGCAAACAAAGCTCGGCATCGGGATGATCACCTCATCTCCCGGCTCAACAAGTGTACGGATGGCAAGATCGATCGCCTCGGAGCCGCCCACTGTAACAAGTATCTCGTTTTTGGGTGAATACTTCAAAGAAAATTTTCTCTCAAGGTACTCGGATATTGCAATTCGAAGATCCATCGTACCGCTGTTTGAGGTGTAGCGGGTCCTTCCCTTTTCAAGCACCTCTATAGCGCTCTCGCGGATATGCCACGGAGTCATAAAATCAGGCTCTCCGACGGTGAGCGATATTACATCGTCCATTGTCTCAAGCAGATCGAAAAATTTTCTGATTCCCGACGGCTTGAGGTCGACGACCTTATTTGACAATACAGAATTATAATCAATCATTACAGGTTATTACCTCTTTCATCCACTTCCTGCGGGCCGTATACGACACCCTTGTCTTTGTATTTTCTGAGCACGAAATGAGTTGCTGTAGACATTACCGCGTCGATGGGTGCAAGCTTTTGCGCTACAAAGTATGCGACCTCGCGCATCGTCTTGCCCTCGAGGATCACCATAAAGTCAAAGCCGCCCGAAACAAGGTATAGACTCTGCACCTCGGGGTAGTTGTATATTTTTTCGGCGATGCGGTCAAATCCGCGGTCCTTCTGGGGTGCGATCTTAAGCTCGATCATAGCGGTGACGTATTCACGCTCGGTCTTATCCCAGTCGATAAGCGTCTTATATCCGAGGATGACACCGTCACGCTCGTACTTCTCCATCATCTTCTTTATGTCGCCGACCTCTTTGGCGCACATTACTGCAAGCTGCTCCTCTGTGAGTCTGGCATCGTTTTCAATAAGCTTCAAAAATTTTTCCATTTTACTTTTTCTCCTTATTGTTTATTTTTTCGGTGATCATTTCATAGGAAAGTCCGTACTTATTTGCAATATCGCGCGCGTAACTCTTACCGTCGGGGGTCGCTCTTACGATTTTGAATGAGCGCTTTCCCTCGTCGATTCCCGCGACGAGCGTGTCGATCTTTACACCGCCTGCCTCGGCTGTTTTTTCATTTATCGAGGCAAGCTCTGCAGAGAGCTCGTGCAGGTGTGTCGAGAAGAGACATCTGCATCCGACGCGGCTGAACCCCGCAAGCACCTCTGCTGCAATATAGGAGGCCTCATAGGAGCCTGTAGACGAGAGAGATTCGTCTAAGAGCACAAGGCTGTGTACCGTAACACGGTCAAAGATATCACTCATTCTCGCACACTCTTCACCAAGACGTCCCTTGTCTATCGTGTCGTCAGCCCCTTGCGGAAAATGCGTGTATATAGCATCCACCGGGCTTATCTTAAGGCTTTTTGCAGGTGTATAAAGTCCGAGCTGTGCCATCGCCTGCGAGAGACCTATCGCGCACGTAATAACCGATTTACCGCCGCGGTTTGGTCCCGTAAGAACATATATCATACCGTTTTCGTCAAAGGTAATGTCGTTTGTAACGATCCGGTCCTCGACCTTGAGCGCAACCTGCGGATTGTAAAGTTCCTTTGCATCAAAGGCTCGTTCTTCCATAGGCGCGATCTCGGGTCTGCAAAGCAAGCATCCGCGCGCGTTAAGCGTTCTCATAAGCTTCGTGCCGTTTACCAAAAATTCCATTTCGGGAAGAAGGTTTATAATAAAATCGGTGTTTTCAAGCACGTACGAGCGGACGATCTTTTTCCAGGAGCGAAGCGAGGATCTGTACACCTCGTTGATAGCGGAATTGAAGGCAAAGCTGAGCGCCATTTTTTGATTTTCGGGCTGATTCTTGCCAAAAGGCACAAGCGACGCAATGCAGGTGTATTCATCGTCCTTAAAGTCCATACGAAGTATCTTTTCAATAACATCGCCCG
>CAYZHW010000108.1:0-5701 GCA_964478105.1 uncultured Lachnospiraceae bacterium
AAAAAGACTGCAAAAGCAGTCTTTTTTGTTTACACATTCATTATAACCGGAAGTATCATCGGTTTTCTGTGGGTCTTTGTGTAGATATAGCGCGAGACCTCGTCCTTGACTTTGCCCTTGATATGTCCGCGGTCGGCGTATTTGCCTTCAAGACATTCAAGCATAGCATCGTAAGCTATTGCTTTGAGCTCATCCATAAGCTCCTCGGATTCTCTTACGTATACGAATCCGCGCGAGACGATATCGGGGCCCGAGAGGACCATTCTCTCGTCGAAGTCAAGCGATGCGACGATGACGATAAGTCCGTCCTGCGAGAGATGGCGGCGGTCGCGAAGCACTATGTTTCCAACGTCACCTACACCGAATCCGTCAACAAGCACCTTGCCTGCGGGCACGGTACCGTTCCAGCGCGCGCCGTCCGCGTCGATCTCAAGCACCTTACCTATGTCAGAGATAAATATGTTATCGGGGCTCATTCCCATATAGAGCGCAATGTTACGGTTTGCCGACATATGGCGGAACTCGCCGTGGATGGGCATATAATACTTGGGTTTGAGCAGTGCCTGCATAAGTTTTATCTCTTCCTGGCACGCGTGACCCGAAACGTGCACCTCTACAAGTGCATCGTGGAGAACGAGCACGCCGTTTTTCGAGAGCTCATTTATGATCTTACCGACCAGCTTTTCATTACCGGGAATAGCCGATGCACTGATCACAACGACATCTTCTGCTCCAAGAGAGACCTGCGCGTGCTCGCCGAATGTCATTCGATAGAGTGCCGACATAGGCTCACCCTGGCTTCCCGTAGAGATCACTGTTATCTGCTCGGGTGTGTATTTTTTTATCTCGTTGATATCGATAATAACTCCGTCGGGAACGCTCATATAACCAAGCTCGACCGCAGCCGAGACGATATTGAGCATACTGCGTCCCGTGATCGCTACCTTACGTCCGTGACGCACGCTTGCATCTATTATCTGCTGAACGCGGTGAACGTTCGACGAGAAGGTGGAGATTACTATTCTCTTATTCTTATGTTCGTCAAATATGTTTTTGAGCGACGCGCCGACCTTCTTCTCGGAAGGTGTATATCCGGGGCGTTCTGCGTTTGTCGACTCACAAAGGAGCATAAGCACGCCCTCGCGTCCGATCTCGCCAAGTCTGGTGAGATCCATCATCTCTCCGTCAATGGGCGTGACATCAAGCTTGAAATCTCCGCTGTGAACAACAGTACCGAGCGGTGTTCTTATTGCAAGGCAGCAAGCGTCGGCGATAGAGTGATTAACTCTGATAAACTCGACCGAGAAAGCGCCCGCTTTGATAACATCTCCCGCCTCAACACAGTTGAGGATCGGCTTTTCGGGAAGCGAATGCTCTGCCAGCTTGTTCTGGATGATACCCAATGTAAGCTTGGTGCCGTAAATAGGCGGATTGATCGTACGAAGTACGTACGGGAGCGCGCCGATATGATCCTCATGTCCGTGCGTGAGGAAGATACCGCGTATCTTCTCCTGATTCTTTTCGAGATATGTTATATCGGGGATAACAAGGTCGATACCGAGCATATCGTCATCGGGAAACCCGAGGCCGCAGTCGACTATCATTATGTCGTCGTTGTATTCTATTACGGTAAGATTCTTTCCTACCTCATTGAGTCCGCCGAGCGGGATTATTCTAATTTTTCCGTTATCTTTCTTTTCTTTTGCTTTTCTTTTGGCCATAAAAACCCTCCTTTTTTCTTTTGATTTTAGTAAATATTAAATAAATGCACGCAAAAAGAACCCACAATCATAAGTGCGAAAAAACGGCCCATCGCACCTGACTGCAGTTATACTTTTCAATTTTATTTGGGTAAACGGACAAATCAAGTTATTTAATTATATCACAAAAAAAGCTTTTCGTCAAGTCCCGTCAACAAGACGCCGCGATCATCCACAAAATGCCGATAATGCCGCTCCCGCAGAGGGCACCGAGAGAAAACATAAGTGTATCGCATGCTTTTTTTCTTTTTCTTATTTTCTTCTCTTTTCCGAAGTATGCACCGAGCAGATTTTCGTCTATTATTCTGCTTGCCTCGCGTATCATATCGGTCTTGCCGATCTTCTCGGATTTTGTCTCATCCTTTATAATAAAATACGCCTGCTCGAAGATATCACTTCCCGTATCGTTTATCATTATGATCTTTTTCTGGCATCCTTTTATCATCCGCTGTACCTCTTTAAACTCATTTTCTGTGACTATTATTTTACAATAATACAAATTTTATGCACACGCATAAAATGGTCGCGTCGGGAAATAATACTTGCGAATGAATTATTTTCAGAGGTGTTTTTATGAAAAGCAACGGTCTTCGCGCGATAGTTATGGCAGGCGGTATGGGTACGCGTCTGCGTCCGCTCACGGATCACATACCCAAACCGCTTGCTCCTATAGGGGACGAGAGTGCAGTATCCACGGTACTCAAGATGCTCGCGCGCGCGGGCGTAGATAACGCCGCGCTCACACTTATGTATAAGGGTGATATGATAGAAAAAGCGCTCGGCAGTACCTGCCACGGCATTTCACTTTCATACATCAAGGAAACAGAACCGCTCGGCACTGCAGGCAGTGTAAAGAACGCCCGGACCTTTCTTTCGGGATGCGGTACTTTCATCGTAGCAAGCGCCGATGCGGTGTGCGATTTTGATCTTTCGGGTGCTCTCGAATATCACAGAATGCAAAACGCAAAAGCCACACTCGTGATCACGCGTGTGCAGGATCCAAGCGAATACGGCATCGTGCTCGGAGATTTTGACGAGAGCGGCAAGGGAAAGATAGAGCGCTTTATCGAAAAACCGCCGATAGCACAGGCATACAGCGACCTTGTCAACACGGGAATATATATACTGTCGGAAGACATCCTCAAGATGATCCCCGAGGGGCAGAAATTTGACTTTGCGAGAGATCTTTTCCCGGCTCTTATCGGAGACGGTCTTTTCGGATATACAGCACTCGGATACTGGTGCGACGTAGGCGATCTTTGTGCGTACAGACGCTGTCTTTACGATGCCGCCGCGGGCAAGATAAAAACGGCAGATTCCTGCCGCATAACGGGAGAGCGCAACATCGTAGGCGGCGGATGCAGGATAGCCTCAAGTGCGGCGGTATCCGGTTCGGTCTTGCACGCATCGGTCACCGTCTGCGAAGACAGCTCGGTCCACGATTCGCTTGTATGTGAGAACACTCTCATAGAAGAAAACGTAACAATCAGCTCGGGCGCGGTCATAGGTGCGGGAAGTATGATCGGAGCAGGCTCGAGCGTCTCGGGAGCAAAGCTGTCTGCAGGCAGTATAGTACCGCCCGGCTCTGTTATACTTGCAGAGGTCGACAAACCGCTGCCCTTTTACCGCGGAAAGCTGTACGGCCTTGACAAAAACGACATTCCCTTCCTTGCCGAAGCTCTTTTACCAATGATATCCGAAAAGAAAGCGGGAATAATGTGGGCAGGCGAACGGCCGCCGCAAGCAGATGCATTCTTGAATGTGCTCGGTGAGCGTGCCGCTATACTCGGAGAAGGATATACAGACCTTGCAGTATTTGCCGCAAGAAATTTTGAATTTGCATTTGTCGTTTTCATAGATCGCTCTTGCGATATGACATTTTTTGATCCGAACGGAATACTTGTGTCCAGAGAATTCGAACGCTCCGTAATCAGCAATTTCAAAAAGAACGAGCCCGAAAAAGCAAAAAGCTTCCCGACAGATTTAAGCGAAGAGCTTATGTCAAAGTATTTGGACGCGCTTGAGGAGTGCGCCGCAGAGTCGTTTTCAGGAATCAGCGTAAGTCTGTCTGCAGAAGCTCACCCGCTCGCACACACACTACGGCGTCTGGGTGCTATACCGAGAGAAGAGAATGAAAACGGGTACCACATCGAGCTCTCTGATAACGGCACGCTCCTGTCCGTGTCCGAGTATGCAGAAGGAAATGTTTTTCACATCGGAGCAAGTCATATTGCGGCGCTTCTGCTTCTTCAAAATGCAGGATACGGCGAGATCGTAGCCCTTCCCTGCCGCGCGCCGAAGATGCTCGATCATATACTTGATACCGTCGGAGCCGTCCCCGACCGATATCCCGAAAACGATGCCTCAAAAAAGAGTCCTTTTCGTAATATAAAATTCTGGCTGTATGACGGATCCGCCGCCACGGTAAGCTTTTTATCCTCCTTGCGGCAAAACGGCTCTTCCGTTTCCGAAGAGATCAAGAAACTGCCCGAATTTGTTTTTATAAAAAAAGCGGTAAAAGCAAATGATGCCGCCAAGCTTATGCGCACGTTCGCAAAAGAACACACGACAGGTGACGGAATTCGCATCGACTTTTCATACGGCTCGGTATGTTTTATTCCTCAAAGCAAGACAGAAGCTCTCCTCTTCTGTGACGCCGAAAGCGCTGACGATGCAGAGGAGATGATCTTAGAACTCACTCAAAAATACGAGCTTCAGGAGATATAAGCTCTGCACAAAAAGCAGGCAAAGAAGATACAAAAGAGCATAACAAGAAAAGCCGACACAAATGCGTGTCGGCTTTTCTTGATTCCGACAGACGAAAAATAGAGCGCAATTATATAGACCATCGTGTCAGAGCTGCCCATTATGACCGACGCGCAAAGACCGACAAAGCTGTCCGCGCCGTACTCTTCTATAAGTGAATAAAAGCTTGCGTTTGCCGCGCTCCCCGAAAACGGGCGTGTAATAAGAAGGGGCAAAAGCTCACTCGGTACACCTATCTTGGGAAGCAACGGAGAAAGAGCGTGTGAGATAACGTCTATCGCACCCGATGCGCGAAGCATCTTTATTGCAACAACGAGCGCGATAAGCGTCGGGAGTAATTTTACAGCGCTTGAAATGCCTTCCTTTGCTCCGTCTGTAAAATCATCAAAGGATGCCTGCTTTGAAAACATCATCAACAGAGCTATGCCGAGTATCACAATGGGAATAGCGAGAGAAGACAAATATTCTATTTTCCCCTCACCGCCTTACCCGCAGCTGAGAAGGCCCGTGTCAGCACCAGCGCAAGAAGCGAACAGACAAACGAACATATCCATACGGGCACTATTATCTCATACGGTGCTGCAGAGCCCGATGCGCGACGCAGAGCTATAAGCGTTGTCGGGAGCAGGCTGAGCGAGGACGAATTGAGCACCGCGAGCGTTATCATATCATCACTTGCAACACTGCGCTCGGGATTGTCTTCCTGCATCTTTTTCATAGCCGAAAGTGCCAACGGTGTTGCCGCGTTGCCGATACCGAGCAGATTTGCACTGATGCTCGCAGATATCTCGCCTATCCCCCGCCCCGTTCGGTATGCCGTCGGGAAAAACATACGCAAAAAGGGCGATATGAGTTTGGAGAGTGCACGTACGGCTCCCGCACGTTCTGCCACACGCATAACTCCGCACCAAAGCGCCATCATTCCGAGCAATGACAGTGTTATCTGCACCGCCTCAGCCGCTCCGTCGATCACCGCATCGGCAAGCTCTGCCATATTTCCGCAAAAAAGCGCAAAAACAAAAGATATCGTGCATATTACGCCGAAGATCTTACCGAGCATACACAAACACCCCATAAATTTATTTTTTGTAAGTATATTGACAAAAAATATATATTATTGTATAATTACCATATATTGTATATTTTGCACCTATAATCCAAATACAGGAGGAATC
>CAYZHW010000109.1:0-5678 GCA_964478105.1 uncultured Lachnospiraceae bacterium
GATCTCCGACATCAAAAGAAGCAATATACTCTTCAAGTGAAAGCGAATTCTTATATATTATCTCTGCGTGCGGGAAACCTACGTAACGAATGTGCCACGGCTCATATGCCATATTTGTTTTCGATACCGCATAATATGGATAGCGGATTATAAAACCGTATCTCCACGAATTTGCATTAACGTATCTTCCTACGTCGCTTTTCAAAAATCCCGCGCCCGCATACATACTTATATAGACATCAAGTGCAAGTCCGCTCTGATGCTCGCTCTCTCCCACGGATGCGGCATTCTCCCCCTCGGCTTCTATTGCCTCAAGCTGTTCTTTTTCAGTGCGGTAAGCACTCATAACGTACAGCATCTTCCCGAATCTTTCTTTCACATCGGACGAAAGAGACGCATATGCATCTGTCATACACGTATTGAAATACAGCGTACTGTCCTTATACTCGCATATTTGCGCCGAAAAATCCGCATTCAACGGATACTCGGAATTTATAAGCATAAGCGACTGATCCACGCTTGGTAAAGTGCCTGTATATTCTTCAAACTCAAGAGTCGATATATCTATCTTCTCAAGCTCCGCGCCTGAAAATGCCCGATACAGAGAATCGGTCATCATAAAACGCCAATCGGGGCGAAATGCAAGTATCGATACAAATACAGCAAGCACTGACAAGGGGAGCAGAAAAACGGCAAGCCTCTTTTTCTTCATCGTCTGTATCTTCTTCTCTTCTTGGGTGCTCTTGCGCGGTATATTGCCGTGCCGAAAATATAGACAACCGACAAGACCGTTGCACTTATAACAGTTGCAATAAAGAATCTGCTCTTGGTGAATTCTTTTATCTGTTCGAGCACATAAAGAAATTCGTTTCGCTCAATGCCGTTTTTGGTCACAAGATTGACAGTACCGAGTATTTCATCATTGTACGATACCGTAAGATATCCGACGACCTGCCCCTCGTATACGGGCGCCTCGAGCGATTCTGTGGTGACCTTGTAGCTGTATGTCAGATCGGTATCGCGGTCAAGGCTTGTCGGAAGATAAAATTCAAGTGTCGACTCGGGCGTAAGCGTTACATAATCGACCGTGTTGGAAAGTGTAACGGGCACTTCGCACACCATAAGAGATGTGTCAATGACATTTATGTATCCGTACGCCCCCTTCACCCACTCAAGAAGCTCCTTGGCGGTAGTGTAGGAATATATCGTATTGCCCTCTTCGTCCGACGTGCCGCCCATTATTACGCACAGGTATGAGAGCCCGTTATCCGATACGGTCGTGATAAGCGAATATCCGCCCTCGTTGGTCGAACCCGAATTCATCCCCTTCGCGCTCGAATAATAATATTTTATCTCTTTGTTTTTTGCTATAAGATAATTGCGGTTATATATGTTTCTCTGTGAGTCGGTTCCCTCTTGCATTATGTACTTTGCCGTTGAGGTTATCTCCATAAAAAGATCGGATTTGTATGCCTCTTTGGCAATAAGCGCGGTATCAGCGGTCGTCGTGACCATTCTCTCGTCGTGCATACCGTTAGGGTTGGTATAATGTGTTCCGAGTGCGCCGAGCTCGGCCGCTTTTTTGTTCATAAGCTCGACAAACTCTGTTACTCCGCCTGCGACAACATACGCAAGCACGTTTGCCGCATCGTTTGCACCGCCCGAGAGGGTCGCATAAAGCATATCACGCACCGTCACTACTTCGCCTGCCTTGAGCGCTATGCGATTTCCCACGACATTCTTTATCATCTGCTCGGTAACGGTTATCTTTTCGTCAAGCCGCTCAGAGAGGTGATCAAGCGCGACAAGTCCGGTCATCACCTTCACCGTGGATGTCGGATATATACTGTCCTCGGCATTTTGAGAATAGATGACCTGATCGTTCTCAAAGTTATAGAGGTATACGTTTCTGACCTTTGAGGTGTCGGGCATATCTTCTGCGCTTGCGGGCATTAAAGAAAACAAAAAGAGCACGGACAGCATAAGCAGTGCGACAATTCTCTTTGTACCTTGCTTCATTTATCCGTGCCTCCTTTATTTAAATTTTTAAAATACTCCTTCGCGGTCGCAGCATTGTCAAGAACGGCCGCCGAAAGCTCATCGAGACTCGAAAACTTTTTCTCGTCACGCAGTCTCTTGTAAAAACTAAGCTCCACATATTTGCCGTATACATCGCGGTCAAAATCAATTATATATGTCTCGCAGTTTATTTTTCCCCCGTCCTCTACTGTCGGGCGTCTGCCGACGTTCACGACACCGTAAAAGAGCTCTCCGTCGATCTCGCAAGTGCAAGCGTATATACCGCAACGCACCATAACGCTGCCCTCGGGAAATTCCTGATTTATCGTAGGTATGCCGATAGTCCTGCCGAGCTTCTTTCCGTGAAGCACGGGTGCGCAGACTGAATACGCACGTCCGAGCAATTCTCTTGCCGTCTCGGTCTCTCCCATCTCAAGCTTGTTTCGTATCAGAGTGGAGCTGACCACTTCACCGCCGTATGTCACGGCATCGATCACCTCTGCCCCGCCGCCGCGTAAGGTAAAGAAGTCGGAGAGCATCTTCGCGTCTCCCGCCCCCTTCGCGCCGAATCGGAAATTGAATCCGCACACGATCGCCGCCGCATTGCATTCCCCGACAAGTATCTCACTCATAAAGCGCTCGGGAGAATAGTCCTTGAGTTCACGAAAATCCCCGAACACTGCATAATCGAGTCCGAGCGATGCGAATATATCTATTTTTTTCTCAAATGTCGAGAGCTGAGGCACCGCGCCTTTGTATAGCAACACGTCACTTGTAGGACTTAAAAAGCTCCACACGCCCGAGCAAACTCCGAGCGACAAAGCAAGCTCCTTAGCCTTCTCTATAAGTGCAGTATGCCCGATATGTACCCCGTCAAAATTGCCGATGGCAAGCGACAGAGGACAGCTCGGGCGTCCCACTTCTTTTTTTGTGTGCAGATCAATAAAAACCATTATACGTCAAGGTATTCCTTTACCATCGTGTTGAGCAGCTCATCACGGTCGATCTTACGTATAAGGCTGCGCGCGTTCTTGTGATTTGTGATGTATGTCGGATCTTCGGACAGAATATACCCCACTATTTGATTGATGGGGTTGTATCCCTTTTCATTCATTGCCTCGTAGACCATACGCAGTATCTGCTTCATCTCACTTTCCTTTTCGTCAATTATCGAAAAGGTTAAAGTTTTTTCTTTTTCATTCTGCAACGAACTCAACTCCTTTTTCCTTATGTACAAGCTTATTATATAATAAACCGAACATTTTTTCAAGTATTATTACCAACTTGTAATAAAATCTTAAAACTCTCTTAATCCATTCGATAGACCTTAACGGCAGTGTCGTGCATAAGCGCATCAAGCTCACTCTCCGAGAAGTATCCGCTCTTTGTATAATACTCGACAAGCTCGCGGTATGTACGGCTCATAAATACGCCGGGACAGTCGGTGCCCCACATCATATGGTCCGCTCCGACGATATCCATTGCCGCACGGATATACTCACGGCGTGTCTCATCCTTCCACGAATGAATATTTGCTATGTCAAAGTAAACATTCTCGCCTGCAAGACGTTTTACGTATTCAAGACGGGATGGATTGTTTTTGTCGGACGCCGACGGGAAGAGCGTGTGCGCCACGACAAAGGTAAGATTCTTGTGGCGCGAGAGCATATCAATAATTCCCTCTATCTGATAGCTCGCCGTGCCCCACGTGCCCGTGTCAACAGTAACAGTGAGCCCCTTCTCCTCACACATCGAGAAATAGCGGTCAAACAGATCTCCGTTTATGTCGAGGTCGGGGTGATATCCCATAAGACCGTATACCTCGCTTATCTCGAATTTTATATTCTTAAAGCCGAGATTCTCGGTGAGATTTGTAAAAATATCGTCCGCCTTTGCAGCATACGGATCAAAACTGCCCGCACCGACAAATCTGTCGGGGTACTTAGCCACAGACTCGGCAATAAAGCTGTTCTGGAATCCGTAATTCGAGCCCTGAAGGATGACCGCACGCTCGATTCCGCCCTCGTCCATAAGCTCAATAAGCTTCTCGGGAGCAAAGCCTTTGTCACCGTGCTCGGGACGAAGAAATTGCTCCTTTTTACCCGTTGCCCATTCGACCATACCGCCGCCTATAGCTCTCGCCTCGCCGCGCGGTCCGAATCCCGTGAGTCTTTCATATATATGTGCGTGTGCGTCGATTATTTTCATAAAGCTTCTCCTTTTTTCGTTTGATTTCATTTTAGCATTTTTTCTTATCAAATGCAATAGAAAAAGCACTCCGACGGAGTGCTTTTATTTTATCTCTTGTTCAAGGTTATCAAAAAGCTCTGAAGCAAAAAAGTCTTGCACGGTTATGTCAAGTCCGTCGCAAATTTTCTTTATCGTCGAGATCGTTGTACTGTTGTTTCTGCCGCTGATTATATTATTTAACGTAGATTGTGTTATTCCGCATATCGTTGAGAGTTTATTGACAGTTATGTTCTTTTCTTCACATAACGCAATTATACGCAATCTCGTCGCCTCTCCAATGTTCA
Source organism: uncultured Lachnospiraceae bacterium (assembly GCA_964478105.1). Classification (GTDB taxonomy): domain Bacteria; phylum Bacillota; class Clostridia; order Oscillospirales; family CAG-272; genus CAYZHW01. The sequence goes on from CAYZHW010000109.1 coordinate 4,554, forward strand.
TATTTCACTTCCTTATCGCCTTTATACAACCATTTTACCCATTTTGAGTTAAATTAGTTAACTCTTTTGAGTTGACAAATGAAGTGATCCGTGATATAATAAGAAAAAACATTCACAAAGGAGCAAAATCATATGAAACAATTAAAGAAAACAACTTCACTTTTCTTGATCCTGATAACGGTCGCAAGTCTTTGCATTGGATGCTCAGATGTCAATGATATCAAAGAGATCGTAGATACGAATGAAAATATCACGGCTAATAACACCTCGAATGATACGAGCGGGGACACCGAAACTCCAACTCCAACTCCCGCTCCTGCCCCTGCTTCCAAGGAAACAATGATCGAAGAGCAGATCCTGCTTGACAGCAACGGAGTAGTCATTACAGCGAAAGAATACAAAAAAGACAGCATTTGGGGCGACGGCATAAAGCTCCTTATCGAAAACAACTCGGACAAAGATATAAATGTCAGATGCAATGCCGTTATCGTTAACAACTATATGATAAACGAGCTTTTTTACGCCTCGGTTGCGGCAGGCAAAAAGTCGAATGAGACCTTATACCTTTCAAGCACCGAGCTTGAGCAGGCGGGCATTTCAAATATTGCTCAGATAGAGGTCTATTTTTATCTCTACGATTCAAACACATACGACAGAATATACGAAGCGGATAAGGTCACAATAAAGACCTCGCTTTATGATGAAATGGATACGAACGCAAACACCGACGGAGTTGAGCTTTATAACAAAAACGGAATAAAGATCCTTGGAAAATACGTAGATGAAGATAGCTTTTGGGGAGCATCCGCACTGTTGTATATAGAGAATAATTCGGGCAAAAATATAACCGTAAGTGTTGATGATGTTTCAGTCAACGGATTTATGGTAAGCTCCCTGCTCTCCTCGACGGTTTACAATGGTAAAAAAGCCTTATGTGATGTTACATTCTTATCTAGCGACCTCGAAGAGAACGATATAGAAACAATCGAAACTATAGAACTCTCTTTCCGTATATACGACCCGGATACATATAACACCATAGAAGAAACAGAGCCAATATCGTTCAACGTAAAATCATAACCACCAGTGAAACTGGTGGTATGCACAGCCCCTATAAGGGGCAAA
>CAYZHW010000110.1:0-5335 GCA_964478105.1 uncultured Lachnospiraceae bacterium
GATGGAGATGAGAATGTTTGAATTTGCTTTTATCTCTTTTATTGCCGCGTGATCCTTATCCATCTCGGGAGCTATGGTCACTGCACGGATGATATCTGCATTTTCAAGGACAAATGCCGCGTCGGGCGCCTTTACGTGCGCTTCGTTCTGTGCTCCCTTTTTGGCGGGGTTGATAAACGGTCCCTCTGCGTTTACGCCGAGAAGCTCGGCACCGTCCCAATCCTCGGACTCTTTTTTGAGCGAGCGGACGATATCAAATGCCGTTATGAGCTCTTCTTTTGACACTGTCATTGTTGTGGGAAGAAACGAGGTGACGCCGTTTTTTGCAATTCCGCGGGCGATCTTCTTTATTCCCTCTGCATTTCCGTCGGAGGCGTCCTCGTTCAGATATCCGTGAATATGTATATCGACAAGCCCGGGGCAGACATAATTGCCGCCCGCGTCAATGACATCGCCGCCCTCACACTCGGTCACGATGCCTGTGATCCTTTCGTCATATGCGAGTATCGCGCCGTCGACTATTCTATCGGGCAGGACTATCCTGCCGTTTTTTATGTATTTCATAAATATATCCTTTCTGTTTTTTACGATAACCATTATAGCAAAACAAAGGCAAAATGTTTTTGTTTTTTTTAAAAATAGTAAAAAAATACACTACATCAGTAAGTTAGTGCAACGACACGACGGACATTTTGTGATAGAATTATTTAGTCAAAAAGGACGCGAAAGGAAATATAAAAATGATAGTAAAGATTTTTGAAAATGAAGAAATAGCAGGACGTGCCGCGGCAGATGCGATAATTGCACAGATAAACAAAAAACCGAACAGCGTGCTCGGCCTTCCCACAGGCTCAAGCCCCGTGCCTACATACCGCACGCTCGTAGCGGCATATAACGAGGGAAGGGTATCCTTTAAGAAAGTAAAGACCTTTAATCTTGACGAGTATGTCGGACTTGCCCCCACACACGAACAGTCGTACCGATATTTTATGAATGACAATCTCTTTGATCACGTTGATATAGATATTGCAAACACGAATCTCCCCTGCGACGGATCGGCTCTTTCTGATGAAGAAGCCGCAAAGTACGATGAGAAGATAGCTGCCTCAGGCGGCATCGATCTGCAGCTTCTCGGTATCGGAAACAACGGACACATCGCCTTCAATGAACCCGGCGGCGCGCTCGATTCCCTTACACACAAGCAGAAGATCACCGACAATACAAGAGAAGCAAATGCGCGTTTCTTTGAGGGGGACAAGAACAAGGTCCCCGAGTATGCTGTAACGCTCGGTCTCAAGGGAATAATGAATGCGCGCAAGATAGTTCTCGTTGCTTGCGGCGAAGCAAAGGCGAACGCGGTGTACGAGATGATCCACGGTTGTGTGACCGCAAACATTCCCGCATCGGTGCTTCAGCTTCACCCCGACTGCACGGTCTATCTTGACAAGGCAGCAGCAAAATTTCTTTGATATTATTGAACAGGCCCGCAAAAGCAGGCCTGTTTTTTTATTTATTTGGAACGATCAGAATAGAGTTGTATATTCCTCTCAGACGTCCGTCTGATGGAGAATTCTCGGTCACAAGCTCCTCGCCGCGTTTGGTTATCATCGTGGACGAGCCGCCGCCGTCGAGATTGACCGCATACTCGGCGCCGAGCGACCTCATAAATAGCGCACAATTTGCAAGCGGCGCACCGTTCGAGATGCTTTTCTGCCTTCCGTCGATGACGGCAAGGATCATTGTGCCGTCACTGCGGTAGCCCGCAAGCGTGCGCGGGTGAGATGTCGTTGAAAAATCCGACGCGGTGTCAAGGTTGGACAGCTTTCCGTTCTGCAATATTATGTGCGATCCGCCGACTGCAGTGCGAAGAGATCCTTCGTATTTTTTGAAATCTGCGGCGGGCGCGATGACCATTTTGCCGTCATATGTGTATCCCATCCAGACGCGGCCGTTGTCGCCGTTTATGAGCGTTCCTTCCTTTACCGTGAGCCCCTCGGGAGAAAAGTCGGTTGCAATGTGGTAAAAGTCTCCGTTCACACCCGCAACGGCGTGGATACCGTTTGCCGCCGCGGCATTGATGTGCCCGGCGACGTTCATCTTGGGAAGATCGGTTATGTCGAGCTCGTATCCGTCCTGCGAAGTGCCCATATAGAGATAGGCCTTCGCGGGATCGACATAGAGCACGTACGCGCGGTAGGGAAGCCCGCTCTCGTCGGTGTAATATCGTTCCTCGTATGTGACTCCGTCGCAGAGCGTCTCTTCGGAGCTTTCTTTGAGCGTCCACACAGGGACCGTTCCGTCAAAGCTGTAGAACATCTTCCTTGTGCCCTCGTCAAGCTCAAGTTTCACCGATCTTGCACTCGCGCTTATCTTAAACGGCTCGGTGAATCTGTCGATATAAGCCGAGATCGCATCGTTTGTTGCCGTTGCAAGCCCTATAACGACACCTTCTTTATCGTGTCCGACGGTCAGCGCCGCTTCGTATCCGCTGAGCGAAGCATCTCTCATACCGTTTCGCTTTGACGATCCGAGACAGATGATATTTTTGTCCTCGTTATTCAGCGCTGAATAGGTCTTTATCGGTATTGCGTATCCGTTGTATTCGGCAAGCTTTTCGACAAGTGCGAACGCAGTGTCATAATACGCCGCCGAAGGGATAGCAACAGTAAAGCTCTCGAGCGGCTCGCCGCAAATCATTACCTCGGCATCGCTGTGCTCGCCCCTTCTTGCGTGATATATAAAGGAAGTCCCTGCGGTAAGCTCGGGCTGCCACGTGCCGCCGTTGCCGTCGTATCCGAGAATATCGGCACAAAATGCCTCGACCGCCTTTAGCGTTGCTTTTGTGCTTCCGCCGCCGATGACAATAACATTTTCGTTCTTTATATAATATCCGTAGTCGCCTATCTTAAGATCGGCTAAAAATTCCTTTGATTCCTCTCTGTTGGTCTTCCCGATCAGTATCTCGTATTCGGCGGGGACGACGGGGGCGTCCTTTTTTACCCAGTCGTCAGAGAAGGCGAGGTCGTATCCGTACGATATGTTTACCGCATCCGAGAGAGTCCGCATAGCCGAGAGAATGTCGGCGTTGCTTTCCATTTCCTCACTGCGCACGATCCGGTAATTTTCATTTAGCGAAAATTCTTTTTTCTCTTCGACCGCGATCTCGGAACAAGCTCCGAGAGGGAGTACGATCATCAAAGAGAGCAGGAAACATAATATTCTTTTTTTCATTTTTTGCTCCTATTATTGGTTGGGAATGACGAGAATGGAGTTGTAGACCTTTCGAAGCCAGCCGTCGGACGGGCTGTTCATCGTCTCAAAATTGTTTTCGCCGCGGCGCAGTATCATACAGGATGAACCGCCGCCGTCGAGATTGATAGCGGTGACGGCGCCAAGCGACCTCATAAACAGCGCGCAACGTGCAAGCGGCGCACCGTTGGAGATGCTTTTCTGACGTCCGTCGATGACGGCAAATATCATTGTACCGTCTTCTTTGTATCCCGCGAGCGTGCGCGGGTGCGGTGTTTCACTGAAATCGGTGCCGAGCTCGAGATTTGATATCGTTCCGTTACGCAGTACTATCTGTCGGCCGCCGACCGCGGTGCGGAGCTTGCCCTCGTATTGCGAATACTCACTCGCCGTGCCGATGACCATCTTGCCGTCATATGTAAAGCCTACCCAGGAGCGTGACGTGTTTTCTCCTACGACCTGCCCTTCTTTTATCGTAAGTCCGCGCGGGCGGTAGTCTTCGGATATCGCAAAAAAGTCACCGTTTACGCCCGCGATAGTGTTGAATCCGTTTGCCATCGCCGCCTTCATCTGGTCGGCGACGTTCATTTTGTTTATACCGTCGAGGCTGTAGTCATAGCCGTCGTTGGTGGAGCCCATATAAAGGCTTGCCTTGGCGGGATCGACAAAAAGCACGTACGCACGGTAGGGAAGACCGTTCTCATCATAATAGAGCTGTTCAAGGTAGGTTATTCCGTCATAGAATTCTTCTGTTGTCTCTCTCTCAAGTTCCCATCTCGGAATGCTTCCCTCAAAGGTGTACGCGAGTATATCCTCGCCTTCGGCTATCGAAAGCGTTACCGCATCGCCGTCAGAGCTGACCGTCAGCCTGTCGGAAAAGGAATCCGCGCACGCATCAAGCGTCCCTGTGTAAGCGTTGTCGATCGCGATGATCGTGCCGTTGCCGCTTTTTCTCGATGTAATTTTGAAAAGGTGCTCGCCGAGCGTCTTGTCTGCCTTGCCGCCGACATCCGACGCACCAAGACATATTACACTCTTGTCATCTGCTTCGAGCTCGGAATATTCTTTTATCGGAACAACGTGACCGTTGTATACCGCAAGCGCGTTCGATATCTTTACCGCCGAGTCGTATTGCGATGATGACGGGATCGCGATCGTGTAATCTTCTATCGGGGTGCCGTTGAGAGTTGCGGCAGAGTAGCTGTACTCTGCGCGGTATGTGTAGGACGTTCCCTCGACGAGTATCGGCGCCTCAAATGAAAGCAGATCTTCTTTGAATTTTTCCGCCGCCTTCTTTGTCGCCTCGGGCGAACCGCCGCAGATGACTATCACGTTCTCACTTTCAACGTAATAGCCGTAATCATCTATCTTAAGCTCGCGCATTCGAGCTTCGGATTGCATTCTGTTGGTCGAACCGATGAGAATTTCGTATTCGTATGTGACAAGACCCGCACTCTTTCTGTACCAGTCATCGGAAAGCGAAGGTGTCTCACCGTATGCCGACGCTATGGCATCCGAGATCAGATTCATAGCGGCCAAGACGTGCTCGTTGTCGTCCATTTTTTCGCTTCTGACCACGTAATAATGTTCGCCGAGCGAAAATTCCTTCCCTTTTATATTATTGTCCCCGCACGCACTGAGAGAAACGATGCATATCAGTGCAAGAATAAGAGACATTAAGCGTTTCATATCCGACCTCCGTAAGTTTACTGTAAAAATGATATCACATTTTCTCGCTCTTTGCAATAGGCGGGAAAAATCCTTCATTATTATTATATAATATAGCAATAAAAAGCCGTTTTAATATTAAACACTATTTAATATTACAGTGAAATTACAAAACGGCAAAATGTATTGCAAAAAAAGATGGGGTATTGTATGATATACTCACAGGGCAAAGACTCTGACCTAAAACCTTGGCGCGAAGCCGGCGGTAATCTTCCGTGACAGCTAAGCGGAGGGTTAACGAAACCGTCGGAAGAAACGCCGGGGCGTAGGGTAAGAAGTGCTTCCCCTGAAAAAATAATTATTTTTTAAGGAGAAACCAAAAATGAGAAATTTGAAGAAGTTTCTTGCGCTTGTACTT
>CAYZHW010000111.1:0-5246 GCA_964478105.1 uncultured Lachnospiraceae bacterium
ATAAGCGAGCCGCGGTAATACGATGCTTCTATCTCGATCGCTCCGTCACGCTCAAGCTCGACGTCTAACATATAATCAACATTCGCTCCATAGAAGGGCAATGTCTGCGATGTAATATCGCCAAAGCCAAGCTTTTTCTGTCTCTTGGTAATGACCGTTTCGCAGCCAAGCACACGGACACCGAAGTCGCCGAGTATGTAGCACCATTCTATATTGGTACGCTCTCCGTACGGGAAGCAAAGTTCAAGTGTATTTACACCGCACCTTATCTCGGGCAATGCGATCTTTCCTATTGATTCATCGGTGAAATAACCGCATATGTTTTTTTGAACCGTATCCCCGTTAAACTTTACTGTAACTTTATCGGCATCCTCAACGGCAAGATAAGCACCCTTTACCGTGATCTCGCTTTCGATAGTAAAGCGAAGTGCAAGCGTGTGTTCTTCGGGCATCAGCGTTACGGCATACGGTTGCGTCTGGTCGGACTTGTAATCAAGCCCCGCTCTGAAATCACGGGAAATTCTGAGTATCTCCTCGGGCGGCTGCCATTCTTCTCCGTCGCGGCTGTATTCGGCACGGTCAAGGAGCAGAACGTTCTCCTCGGAAAGAGCGTACTCGACCGTAGTCTTTATGTCGAACTCTTTTTCCAATTTGTACTTTTCTGTCTTTGTTTCTTTTACCGTCTTGGCATCCGTAAACTTAATGAGCAGACTGTCGCAGACGATAAACGGATGCGTGATGACCGTATTCCCGTTTTTGTGTTCGTATTTCATCGACAGTATTTCTCCCGAAAGAGTGTCATACAAAGTAGGAATATGCTCACCTTCGACCGTGATAGTAAGATCGTCAAAACGCGTTACATCACGTTGCGGGAGTACATGCGTACCCTTACCGAATTCGCCTGCGCAGGCAATAAAGAGCCACTTTCCGTCATTGTCTTTGCGATAATTGTAGAGGACTCTTGTTTCATTATCACCGAGCGAGTTTATGATACGCACGCACCTAACATCCTCAAGAGAAGAAACCAGTGATGCACAATCAAAACTAACGTGGGTACTATTTTCATACAAAGAAGCACAGCCGTCATTTCTGACACCGTCAATATGCGTAGGGCAGTTTCCCATAAATACTACCTTTCCGCCGTTCTTTTGAAATTCGGAAAGATATTCAAGAGTGGTTTTGCGCAAAGTCAAGCAGCCCGGAACAACGATAGCATCATATTTCATCTTACCGATATTTCTCGGATATGCTTTGTCTGAAAGTTCGGGAATAGTAGATTCGCAGATGTAGTCAAAATCAAGATGATTTCCGAGCAGCCACGAGGTAACATTGGCAAAATTCTCTTCCAGTGCGCTCACTTTAACAGAGGAGAGCGACATCGGTCCCGAGGATATCCAATAACTTTCAATAGGATGGATAACGCCTATTTTTACAATAGGTGTTCCGCGGGTAAGCGCAGTATTGACACGCGCAAAATGATCTTCGATAAACGAATACTCCTTATACCACGGAGACTGATAGCCGATAGCGGCAGGATAATCGCGCTTAGCCTCGCCTTTCATAGAAAGCCACGCAAGATGAGGCACACGGACCGTAACGCCCAGCGCCGCCTGCCAGTCTCCCTGCATTTTATGTCCGCGGAAATCGAAATCCCAGTTTGTTACTCCGTACAGCTCGGAAAGCATACCTTCCTTGCCGTATTGATGGACGGCAGACTGTGCTTGCTTTGCGGTCGTAAGCTCACGATGCGAACACAAAATATCAATGCCGGGGATACCCATTTTCCCGTAGTTACGCATAGTTTCTCCACAGGTTATCGCCTGCTCGGAAAGCATCGGCTCGCGAAGAAAGTGACCTGTAAGATTTATCCCGTTTTTCTTGCACCATTCTCCTATTTGCCCGGTGAAATTCTTTGAGAACTCTTCGGCAATAAAATCAAAATATTTGTATTTTTTTATTGAATCACTGCCGTCCCTTTTGTTCCAGGCAACCTCGGCAAATGTATCAAGGAAATCCTCACCGTACCTTTCTTTGTACTTTTCTTCAAAGAAACGCGACCAGGTAAATATAATTTTACCTTTATATTCGGGAGTCGGTGCAAACATTCTCTTTTCGTGGTTTGCATTAGGCTCATCTGTAAAGATTGCGGGAACGGCCGTGCCGAATCTGTCACCTATTACCTCTTTATAACGTTCGTGTGTAACATTTATAAACTCGGCAACCGCCTCTTTATCCATTGCGTCAAAATAGGTCTGATAATTAAACCAAGGCGACTCCTTTTCGTTTACGCAATAAACATACCACTTGTCTCCGAGCGCCTCTTCGTCCTTACCGATCCTTTTATAGGACACAAGATACCCGTCTGTGTCAAGACATATATCATATACAGCTAAAAGATAGGGCTTCCCCGATTCAAGGGCGTCAGCCTTCTCGCTGTTCCATCCCATATCCGCAGGATAGAGTTCGAGACGTTTTCTGCGGTATTTTTTAATTTTGGTGACCTTTCCGCCCGCAGGTCCCGAAGACCATCTGTCCTCATCGTAGAGCCAGGCAAGCATTCCCTCGCGCTCTGCTTTATCACAGCAGGCCTTTACGAGTTCCATAAACTCATCGCCAAGATATTCGGTAGCAAGACCTGTGCGAGAATGCATATGAAATCCGCCGAGTCCCATTTCCTTGAAGATCTCTATCTGACGTAAAAGCTGATCCTTTTCAAGCTTTGCATTCCACGACCAGAACGGAGTTGCGCGGTATTCGGACGTAGGTTTTTTAAACAGATCAATATCAAGTGTTGGAGCGCTATTCTTCTTGTACAGCATTTTCTCCCCTCCTTTGTATTGACTTTATTATACAGGATGATATATAATAAAACAAGGACTTATATTTCTGTTTTAGGGGGCGATTTTGTGTTGCATATGAAAGAAGAGCAAATAGTCAAATATCTAAAAAGTCAAGGTTTTTGCGCGTGTATCGCAAATACAAAACATTCCTCATTGCACGGGCACAGCTTTTTGGAATTTTCCTACATTGAAAAAGGAGAGATAGAGCATTCATTCGGTGAGCGCACAGAAACCCTTAAAGCAGGCGACTATTTTATAGTTGATTACGGCTCCAAGCATAAATACAAAAGCGTAAACGACAAGGATGTATCGGTCATCAATCTTCTTTTTTATCCCGATTTTTTGGACAGAACACTCTCCCGTGGTGATAATTTTGAAAAGGTCGTCAATTCATATCTTGTGAGATTCAAATACAGAGCTCTGCAGTATTCACCGACCGGAATCCGTTTTTTTGATGAAAACGGAGAAATATATAATATCGTGCAAAATATATTGCGCGAATTTACATCTTGCGAATCGGGACACCTTGAATATATACGCTGTCTTTTGGTGCAGATATTTATAAATACAATGCGGAAGATCGTCAAAGAGGACGTAGAAACCAAAGAAAGCGAGGTCATAAAAGAAATAGCAAACAGCGTAAAAAACAATTACGATAAAAAGCTCAATCTGGCTGTTTTTGCGAAGCAATACAACTACTCACTTTCACACATCTCAAAAAAATTCACTGAGGAGATGGGCGCAGGATTTACGGAATACCTGCAAAGAATAAGGATCGAGCACGCTTGTATTTTACTTGAGAACAGCGATATGGCTGTCAGCGAGATAGCCTCTCGCGTCGGATATCTGAACACAAAATTCTTTAACAAGATATTTAAAAAAACTCTCGGTGTAACCCCCAGAGAATTCAAAAAATTAAGTAAGTCTTACTAAAGATCAAAAAAACAGGGAGCTTGTGCTCCCTGATTTTTTTGATTACTTGTACTTTCTCTTTCTTGCAGCTTCGGACTTTTTCTTACGCTTTACGCTGGGCTTTTCGTAGTGCTCTCTCTTACGAAGCTCTGTGAGAACTCCGCTTCTTGCACACTGACGCTTAAAGCGACGAAGGGCGCTGTCAAGTGTTTCGTTTTCTTTTACTCTGATTTCTGCCATTTTCTAATTCCCTCCCCTCGCACTGTGCAACAAATCTTTTATTATTATATCGCAATAATTGTGCTTTGTCAATAGTTTCTTTTGAAAAAAACCGGCAATTATTTAACCACGATATTTACAATCTTGTTAGGAACATATATCTCTTTTACTATGGTCTTGCCCTCGATCGCACCCGCGATCTTCTCGTCCGCCTTTGCGAGCGCAAGCGCCTCATCCTTTTCGCAGTTGACAGGAAGCATAAGCGTTCCTCTCATCTTACCGTTGAGCTGAAGTGCGATCTCGACTGTATTATCGACAGTCTTGCTCTCGTCGTATGCGGGCCACTCACCTACCGAAAGTATGCCCTTGTTTCCAAGCAACTCCCACATTTCCTCACAGATATGAGGAGCGAAGGGGCAAAGCATCGAAACAAATGTAGCAAGATATTCACGAGAGATAGCCCCCACCTCGTAAACGTCGTTCACGAATGTCATCATAGCCGCAATAGCGGTATTGAACTTCATCTCCTCGATATCAAGCGATACCTTTTTGAGTGTTTTGTGGAGCTTGACTTCAAGAGCGGAATTTGTGCTTCCCTTCTCGTCTATCATATCAAGAAGCGAGAATACTCTTTCAAGGAATCTCTTACAGCCCTTCACGCCGTTCTCCGACCAGGGAGCTGCCGCGCCGTAATCGCCCATAAAGAGGATGTATGTTCTGAGAACATCTGCGCCGTATGCGTCGATGACTTCGTTGGGGTCGACAGTGTTTCCTCTTGACTTGGACATCTTCTCACCGTCAGGGCCGAGAATAAGTCCCTGAGCCGTTCTTTTTGCATAAGGCTCATCGGTATTGACCTCGCCTATATCGTAAAGGAACTTGTGCCACAAGCGGGAATAGATCATATGTCTTGTAACGTGCTCCATACCGCCGTTGTACCAGTCGACCGGCATCCAATACTTAAGCTCCTCGGGGTCTGCTATGGCCTTGTCGTTCTTGGGGTCGATGTAACGCAAGAAGTACCAGGAAGAACCTGCCCACTGGGGCATTGTATCGGTCTCGCGCTTTGCATCGCCGCCGCACTCGGGGCACTTGCAGTTAACATACTCATCTATCTTTGCCAAGGGGCTCTCGCCGCCCTCACCGGGCTCAAAATTCTTGACATCGGGGAGCTTCAAGGGAAGCTCACTCTCGGGAACGGCGACCATTCCGCACTTCGGGCAGTGAATTATCGGGATAGGCTCGCCCCAATATCTCTGGCGGTTGAACGCCCAG
>CAYZHW010000112.1:0-5166 GCA_964478105.1 uncultured Lachnospiraceae bacterium
CGGAAGTTGGACTTGAACCCACGACCTATCGGGTATGAACCGATTGCTCTAGCCAACTGAGCTATTCCGCCACATCGTTCGTCATTTACCTGACGAACGCATATTATTATAGCATAGACAAAATATTTTGTCAACACTTTTTTTCATTTTTTTGAGAAAAATTCTGATTTGTTTCTCCTTTTTCCGCAACGCGAAGCAAGGCGTACAAAAGAGCTGCCGCCACGGCACCGAGGACAAGACCTATTGCCGCACCGTACCCTGTTCGTATAACCGACAAGAGGTAATACGCTCTTATATGGCAGAAAGTATTGCAGACCGAGGCACAACCGATCGACGAAGCAAAAAGTGCGACAGATCCGAGAATCTTCTTGCCGCGCGAGAATAAGAATACAGCCAGCACAAGCGCGGGCCACGCAATAAGAAACTCCTTTGTTCTCGGTCTGGCGATGCAAGTCTCTTCGAAGAATATCCTGAATCTCTGTTCAAGTGCACCCGCCTGAAGAATAGTATTTCCCGTTCTCACTATAAACAACGCGACCGCACCGAGAAGCACGACTGCGCCGAGAAGCGCGATGAGCTTTTTGCTTTTGCTTGCATTTCTGCCGAGATCAAGGACAAGAGTACGCACACTCTTCCCTTTTGCATAGATAAAATCCTTTACTATGATCACCGCCGTGTATACAAGCGGTATCATCTGACTGAGCTTGACTCCGCGGAACATCTCAAACTCAAGCATATATCTGCTCTCGCCGAGAATACCGCCGACAAAGCTTCCGCCGACAAGAAGTATCACTATAACGCACAAAAAAGTGAAAACGGCATACAAAAGTGTGCGCCAAAAACTTTTATTTGTTCCGTCAAGTGCTTTCAAACGGTATACAAGATAATATACGGCAATACACGGCATTACCGAAACGATGACAAACGCCATTATCTTAAGAGACAGCTCTCTCATAACTATCCACGCAAGCACAGAAAGCGCGCCGAGGACAAGTGATAGTGCAAGTTTTATTTTGGAAGAGAGTCGAACGAGCGTACTCAGAAGTACGACCGAGATCGCCGCAATACCGAAAAAGCAAGCGAGCACAAGGAAGGTATTTGTGTCATACGTTGTGACCGAGCTGAAATCTCCGTCGAATCTCAACCCGTGCGGCTTCATTCGCTCTGCGAGGTTCTCGAACACGCCTCTGTACTCATCAAGGTCGGTAATCATATCTCCCGTTCTGCTGTCGTAAAACGGGGTTATCCAAAGTATCCTTATGTTTCTGTCGCTGACCGCACGGTACAGAACGTTCTCTATCTCCTCCGCGCCCTCATAGCCGAGCACAGCGTAACGCGACGCGAATGACTTTATAAGCTCAAAAACTCTTACCATAGGGACATCGCAGGTGCCAAAATCAATGTTTCTTATCTTTTCGTGTCCGGTCTGATCTTTATTCTCAACAAGCGCAAGTGTGATACCGTTTTCCTTCAAATATTCGTCGGCATCACCCACAAGATACCTGTAAGAAAAATAAAGCGGATATTCTATATCGTATTTTTCGCAAAGGGCATCATATTCCTCAACGGTTATATCTCGCACCGTACGAAGTATCGGTTCAAGTCCCGCAGCCTTTACGTTATTTATCTCGTTTTCGGGAAAGAAATACCAATAATTTTCAACAACGATACCTGTAATTCCCATATCGGCAAATGCAGAGAGCGCCTCTTCCACGGGAATATCGGCTTCAAGCGAGAATTTACGCACGTCGCGGTATGTCATTATCATCGTAACGTTTTTATTCTCACTCTCCTCGCCGGCACGCATACCGACAAGAAGTGCGGCACATATGATAGAAAGCACTATGATAACGGCAAGCACGCGGTTGGTCTTTACAAAAGTACTCACTTCTTCTCCCCCTTGCGCACAAATCTCGAGGTGAAGAAATCAAGAAGCTCTTTTTCTCCAAAAAGGCGGAGCACTGCAAGATAAAGCACTACGCCGAGTGCACCGACAAGGCAGGATTTTAGTATTTGAACAATAGTGCCGTCGGTGATATTTAAAAAGAACATCTTAAGCACATACAGCACCGCTCCCATCACGGCAGAAGCGAGTATGCTTTTTATTATCTTGATAACGCTCTTTTTTATGTCACTTCCACGGAAAAAGAGAGCCGTCATAAGGACCGCGCCGAGCGTAAGCGAAAGTGAGGTCGCAAGAGCGACAAAGAATCCCGAGCCTGTTTTAACAAGTATGATATCAAGAACAAGATTAAGTGCAACGATGAATATATTTACAACGAGCGGGGATCCCGCTTTTCCCATCGTATAGAAGGCTTTATTCAAAAGGTCAAGCACACCGAAGCCGGCCATACCAAGCGCATATGCGCAAAGGATCGCCGCAGTCATAACGACCGAATCCTCACCAAAGCTTCCACCGCCGAACACAACGTTTATTATCTGATCTGTCACCGCTGAGAATATAACCGACAGGGGCAGAATTATCATCACCGTTTTCTCGACGATATTCTTTACGTAAGATTTATACTCACCTGCAGACGCGCTGTTATATGTAAGGTTGAATTTCGGAAACATTACCGTACTTATACTGTAGATAAGCGTCGAGGTAAGCGGTGAGAACAACTTGTCAGCGTAGTAAAACGCGGTAGCATTTCCCTCTCCGAGTGATTTAGCCACAGAGGTATCGGAGAGATAACAGATAAGAAATACCGATGTGTTAAAAATAGTAACAAGTGCGGTCTTGGCGAAATCGGGAATATAGTCGGCGCGAAGATCAAGCGAAATCCTAAAACGGTACTTTTCCTTGACAAGCGCAGGGATCGTCATCGTCATCTGCAATAGCCACGCACAGCTTATGACCCCCACAAGTCCCGTCATACCGAATCTGTCGCCGAAAATGAGCAAATAGAGTATTATCGCAACGTTTGCGGGCAGGCTGAGGCTTCCCTGCAGATAATAATGCTCAAGCGACTGCAAAAGCGACAAAAACAGATATGTCGCGACTATAACAAGAAGCCCGGGCAAAAGTATGCGCGTATATAGAATGAGCGTATCGGCCAGCTCACTTGAAAGTCCCGTGAGTGCCGAGCCAAGATACAGCTTGGTGAACAAGAGCCCGAAAAGCATAACAAGTGCCGATAGTGACAGGCATATGCAAAGGATATTATTCAGGGCAGCAAAGCCCTCTTCCTTGCTTTTTGCGAGCTTTTTCGATATTATCGGGAGCGCGGCGATACATAGCGCGTATGCCACCGTCGTAAAAATGTATGTCGTAGAATTATAGGAGAGCGTAAAAAGGTCGGTAAGATCTGATATACCGAATTCCCTTGCCTGAAGCGCCTCGCGGACAAATCCGAGTACCTTTGCAAGCAAGGTCACAAACGTAACAGTACCTATTATGCTTATGATCTTATTTTCCTTTTTCATCCGCACATCTCCTTTCTTACATTTATAATATATAAGTATATCACATTTATACGTCAATGTCAAAGCAAAAAAACAAACACGGCAAGATCTCTCCGCAGTATCGGACAACCGCCTCACAAGACAAGGAAAAATCATTGTTCCGCGCGAATTTTCGATTTCAACTTTTTGAAAGTCAAAATTTGATGACGGTTCGAACTTTGTATACTACGGATTGTAGTACGATCACTCGGTATATATTGACAACAACGACAATTTCTGTTATCCTAAAGATGGTATGAATGAAGGAAATATCATTGCTATTTTGTCCTGTAAACACAAACGTTTATGAAGATATTAACAATTATATGACATATTCATTTTCTACGCAACCATAAGGAGAAAAAATGAAAAAACTACTTGTTTTTCTACTTGCCGCGGTGCTTTTGTGCGGATGCGGCGCAAACACGAGCAAGAATCTTCCGCCCGAGGATACGACCGAAATACTCGATCCGAACGATCCGACGATATTCAGCGGAAGGATAACGGTGGACGATTCGGCAAATATCACTCATCCCGATATCGCGAAACCGGATGATCTCTCCGGAATTGAGATCGAAGTATATTACGGCCGACGGACGGGCGGCGGAAATTACGGATTTAATTACGATCACTCGGTATATACTGACGAAAACGGCGCTTTTTCGTTTAAAAAACCGTCCGATCATTTTTCATACCAGATAAAGCCTTCCGATCTTCCCAAGGGTTACGGCAGCATTAGCGGAACTAATTTCTGCACGCCCGAAAACAGTATGGAGGAAGGCGTCATCACCATTTCCGCTATTGCAAAGATCGAAGCGGAATTTACAGGGATCGGAAACGGTGTTAGCTCGGTTGCAATACTTGACGGTAATGATAAAGTAATGTTTGCCGAGTATACCGTTACGAAAAACCCGATAGAACCTGTGAAATATGAAGCACTCGTTTCTCTTAATGACTTGGTTTATACCGGAATGATCACTGCCTCGCAGGTCGACTTTGAATACACTGCACCGTTAGATATCAGCAAAATGAATGTTTTGGGAAAAATCGACTTGCTGTATGAACTCGGCGGCATAGACGAGGGGAAGAAAATCGAGTATTACTGTTATGCTTTTAATGACAGCAGGGCAAAAATCGATTGCGGAACATCGCTTTTGGCAGAAATACAGGCATATAAAAATGCACATACGGATGAAGAACTCAGCAGTTCACTTCAAAACGCCATAGACAGTGTATTGAATCAGCATAGTCATTAACGTAAGAAAGCAAGCGTTTTGTTTGCATTTCAAAGAACATCATACCGGTATTTTGATCTTCCGTAATAGGCACATATAAACGAAAAACCTGCCGAGGCAAGTTAAAACTTGCTTCGGCAGGTTCTTTGTTGTCAGTTTATCCGTATTAAATCAGTTGCACTCTGCGTTGAGCGGACCTGCAAGCTCCTTAAGGAAGAAGAGCTTACCGGGGAGTGTGGGAATGTAAGAAGATGTTACCCATCTGGAAGGACCGTAGCGGAGAGTCATAAGGAAGCTCATACCCTGCCACTGCATACCGCGTCCGAGAACGCCGTCGCATCCGCCGATGATGTAATCAGCCTGAAGGAAGAGGCCGGGGCCTATTGTGTTAGCTCTGCAAGGAACGAGAGTTGTTCTCGACTTGAAGCTTGTAAGAGCATTCTGCTCTATTGTAAGAGGATGGAGCTTAGCACCGATTCTGTGTGTC
>CAYZHW010000113.1:0-5164 GCA_964478105.1 uncultured Lachnospiraceae bacterium
GTGAGCCTTTATAAAGGAGATCTTACACATCCCCGTTATCCCATGATCCCCGGACACGAGGCAGTGCACCGTGTTATCAAGGTCGGTTCGGGAGTTACACATCTGAAGCCCGGTGATTATTGCGCTTGCTGCTGGTATATGGGACAGTGGTCTCGCCGTTTGGTCGGCCCTGCACAATATGCATTCAAGCTTCCTTCCGATATCAAGGATCCCGCTCACTGGGTAATTGAGCCTGCGGCATCGATCGTTAATGCCGTATCTTATATGGATCTTAAGCCCGCTCACCGCGTTCTTTTGATCGGCGCAGGCTTTATGGGACTTTTAATGGTACAGCTTATCAAGGGATATCCTTTTTCGGAATTTGTTGTTTGCGACATAAAGGAAAGCAGCCGTGAGCTTGCCAAGAAGTACGGCGCGCAGGTCGTATGTACTCCCGATGAGGTTACAGGACAGTTTGACCGCGTAATTGAATGCAGCGGCACGCAACAAGGTCTTGACCTTGCCGTATCTGCTTGCGGTATGGCGGGAGACATTTATTTGTTCGGATGGCATCGCTTTGACCGTACAATAGACTTTAAAACACAGCATCTTAGAGGCAATCGCCTGATCCACACCTCGCCTGCTTTGGATGATGGCAGAGAATACTCCAGATATTGGCCGATGACGATCGCCCTTTTTGAGCGCGGTATATTCGATCTCTCACTCTTGATATCTCATAAATATCCTGCTGAGGATATTGCAAGAGCCTTTGAGGATTCTGTAAAGCGCGAGGAAGGCTTTGTTAAGAGCGTGGTTTATTTGGAAGACTTCCAAGCTAAAGCATAAAACGTATCATTTTGCGAAACAGAGAGGGTATCTCGATTCACATTCGAGATACCCTCTTTCTTTGTTGTGAAGTTTTTTATGTGAAATTTTGCAATTTCCGAGAGAAAAATTTGGTAGATCGGATCATCTCATAAAGGCCAAAAAGAAATAAAAACCGTACTTGAAAAAAAAATACTATTGTGTTATAATACAAAAAGATATAGCATAAAGGAGAAATAGCTATGAAAATTACATTTTTGGGCACGGGTGCGGCCGACTGGAAGATCATACACAAGGATCTTGAAGGGTACAGAAGGTACTGCTCGGCGCTTCTTGACGACTCGCTTCTTATCGATCCGGGCCCCAGCGTGCCCGATGCCCTTGAGACCTTCGGCAAGGATAAGGACTCGATAAAATACATTATAAACACCCATCCGCACGAGGATCATTACAAGCCTGCAACGGTAGAATATCTCTCGGGCGCCGAGTTTGTGCCCTTTAAGGCAGGCGAGGAAAAGCAGATCGGCAAGTACACCGTTCTTGCTCTTCGTGCAAACCATTCGACCTGCGAGAATGCGGTGCATTTCATCATCTCCGACGGCGAGAAAAAGCTTTTCTACGGACTTGACGGCGCGTGGCTTCTCTACGACGAGGTTGCCGCGATACAAAAGCACGGTATCGATTATGCCGTATTTGACGCGACGATAGGCGATGTGCCCGGTGATTACCGTGTGTTTGAACACAACAATCTAAATATGGTCATCGATATGAAGCTCTCGCTTGAAAAGTACATAAAGAGATTCTGCATCAGCCATATGGCGCGCACACTTCACACGCCTCAGCGCGAGCTTGAAGAGCGTATGAAGCCGTACGGTATCGAGGTAGCATACGACGGTTACGAAACAGAAATATAAATAAAGGAGCAGACATTATGAGCAGTTTTGAAAATTTACGCATCGTGGATAATTTTTATCAGACATCTCTCTTTTTCCCAATGCCGACGGTCATTATCAGTACACTTTGCGAGGACGGCACGACCAATCTCGGACCCTATTCGCTCGTTCAGCCTTATTACGTAGCGGGTAAGGATTACTATGCTATGCTTTTGTGCTGCCGCAATTCTTCAAATACGGCGCAGAACATCCTTCGTAACGGCAAATGCGCACTCAATTTCATCGACGATAACCCTAAGACATTTAAAGAGGCTGTTAAGCTCTCCTGGCCGGGCGACAAGCCTTCCGAGAAGATGCCCAAGTGCAACTTCAAACTTGAGAAGAGCTTGATCGAGGAAGAGTCGGGCGAAGCAAGACCGCAGGTGCTCTCCGATGCTATCGAGGCGATCGAGTGTACGTGGATGCGCGAGCTTGACGGCGCGGACAAGGATCTTCCCGGTGAGCTCAACGGATACGAGGGTCCGTACCACGATTTTAACGGCATCACAAGCAAGTTCGGCGCGCATTTTATTTTACGCGTTGATAAGATACTTATGAAAAAGAAATACCGTGATGCGATAATCAACGGCGTGAAGGCAAAGGATTTTCCCGCGCTTCCCGTTGACTATGGATACCGCGATTCCAAGAATTTCTGGTTCCACAGAAAGACGAGAATGAGAGCCGAGTTGCTTCAGATGCGCCAGGCGTCGCTTGAGTCTGTGCGTTACGCCGCAGACCGTGCGGATGATAAGGTCAAGTTTACCGACGAAGCGCTTAAGACGGTGCTTGCCGTACCGCGTGTGTTCTTGCCGCTTGTTCTTAAGGGATGCGTCGACTGGGCAAAGGAAAACGGAGTCGAGCTTATAACAGAGGAGCATATGAAGATAATCAACGACAAGCGCGCAAAAGAAAAGAATAAGAAATAATAAAAATCAACGGACATATTTTATGTCCGTTGATTTTTTTGCCTTAATGTGGTATATTAATATAAAGAATAAAATCAAAGGGGAAAGCTTATGAAACTTAATTACAAACGCGTGATACTTGTCGGTATGGCGTTCTTTCTTATCAGTGCATTTTGGCAGGCATATGATGCCATAATTCCGCTTATCTTAACAAATCATTTCGGATTGCCGCAGACGGCATCGGGTGCGGTTATGTCCATCGACAATGTCCTTGCGGTATTTATGCTTCCGATATTCGGCGCTCTTTCCGATAAGGTTAATACCAAATACGGAAAGCGCACGCCCTTTATCTTCTTCGGAACGATAGTTGCGGTCATCTCTTTTTTGTGCCTTACATTTATAGATAATTATCAGCTTGCGAAGATAGTGTCACTTCCTATGCCGCAGATAGAAATGAGCACGGACGAGCTTTCGGCTTTCCTTCGCGAGAGTGCATTTAATATGACTATGTCAAATCCGCTTCCTCTCGTCGGATTTATTGCTACACTTCTTGTGACGCTTATCGCTATGGCGACCTTCCGCTCTCCTGCGGTGGCGCTTATGCCTGATGTTACGGTCAAGCCTCTTCGTTCCAAGGCTAATGCTATTATAAACCTCACGGGTACTGCGGGCGGTATTCTTGTGCTCGTGCTCGGTATGGTGTTTGCTACATCGAAGAATCATTATATGCAGTACACCGAATACGTAGCAGCGGTAATTTCGATAATGCTCGTCGGATTTATAATCTTTTTGCTCACTGTCAAGGAAAACAAATGGGCAAAGGAGATGGAAGAAGAATCTGTGCGCCTCGGCCTTGAGGAAAAAGCGGAAGAAGCTTCGCAAGGGGCAGAGGAGAGCGGGTTATCGGCGGCAGAGTTTAAGTCGTTTTTGCTCATTCTTTTTTCTGTAGCGCTCTGGTATATCGGATACAATTCGATAACAAGCAAATATTCGGTCTATGCAAGCAACATTCTCGGATTTGATTTTAACTTTACGCTTATTATCGCACAGGCGGCGGCCATCGTTTCGTATATTCCCGTCGGTATGATCGCGTCAAAGATAGGCAGAAGAAAGACCATACTTGCAGGTATCGTTATGCTTGCGACGGCCTTCTTCGGCGGTATCTTCGTAACTCCGAGCACACCTGAGTTTATTATGTATCCCATCTTCATTCTTGCGGGAATGGGCTGGGCTACGATAAACGTAAACTCTTTCCCGATGGTGGTCGAGCTTGCAAAGCGCGGTGACACGGGAAAGTATACCGGCTATTACTATACCGCGTCGATGTCAGCTCAGATAGTTGCCCCCATTCTTTCGGGATTTTTGTATGATCTTTTGGGTATGAGATATATGTTCTTCTCGTTCGGAGCACTTTTTGTCGCACTTTCGTTTGTAACGATGTTCTTTGTAAAGCACGGTGACTCAAAGCCCCTCACGAAGAAGAGTAAACTCGAGAGCTTGGATGTGGACTGATGATAAAGGCGGTTTTTATTGATATAGACAACACGCTCCTTAGCTTTACGGAATATGTAAGAAGCTCAATGCGTGACGGCTTTGCCGAGCTTGGCATTGCCCGCTACACTGAGGAGATGTTTGAAGTTTTTACCCGCATAAACGACGGCCTGTGGCGCCGTATTGAGGCGGGAACACTCACGCTTGAGGAGCTTAAGAAGATACGTTGGAATATGATCTTTGCCGAGCTTGGAATTGATTATGACGGCGTGGCATTTGAAAGATATTTCAGGGAGCGTCTCAACTATAACGCTATACCCGAAAACGGTGCTTATGAGATGCTTGAATATCTTGCAAAAAAGTACACGCTTTGCACGGCAAGCAACGGCCCGTACGACCAGCAGATAAACAGACTTCGTGTGGGGAATATGCTCGGATATTTCAAACATCATTTTATATCTTCGAAGATAGGCGCGCAAAAACCGGCCAAGGATTTTTTTGACGCTTGCTTTTATGAGCTGAGATGTTCCGGAATGCCCGATATCTTGCCGGAAGAAACGATGATCATCGGCGATTCGCTCACCTCGGATATGGCGGGCGGACGTACATACGGGATGAAGACCTGTTTTTACACAAAGAAGCCTTGCGACGCGGATGTCGATCACATAATATCGGATCTGCGTGAGATAAAAAATATTTTGTAAAGATAATTACGGCGGAATAGGATATTCAACTTTAAGTCGCTTGATTTTTGGCGGCATCGTGCCTTATAATAGCGGCGAAAGGAGTTGATATTTGTGGATACACAGTACACAGCAAGAGTGATAACAGAAAAAAGAAAAGAGCAGGGACTTACTCAAAAGGATATAGCAGAGGCTCTTCATGTTTCTGTTTCAGCGGTGAGCAAATGGGAGAGGGGAGTTTCCCATACTTAAAGATACCACACCAAAACCCACGCTTACATTACTTCCATAACATCAAATTTTGGAGGTAAACCCTATGAAACGCCTTATATCCTGTGAATATAACTTT